>VERS01000717.1 GCA_018882545.1 Mycobacterium sp. | reverse complement strand
TGGCGGTCCCGGACCAGTCCGGAGTGCAGATAGACCGCGTGCGGCATCACCGTCGCGCCCAGCATCGCGGTCGCCAACAACACGCTGTCGACCCCGTCGAAGCGGGGCACCAAACCGCCGGCCACCGCGGCGGGCGGCGGCGGGTTGACCACGAGACTGGCCAGAAAACCAATCGTGATGATCAGCAGCAGGCCGGCGATGACCCGCTCGAACACGCGCTGCCCGCGCAGATCACCGATGCCCAACAGGGCCAGCGACACCAGGCCGGTGATCAGGCCGCCGACCACCAGAGGCAGTCCGAACAGCAGATTCAGGGCCAGCGCGCCACCGATGATCTCGGCGACATCGGTCGCGATGGCCACCAGTTCGGCCTGGACCCAGTAGGCGATTCGACTGGGAGTGCCGGTGCGGTCCCGCACCGCTTCGGGCAGCGTCCGACCGGAGACCAGACCCAGTTTCGCACTGAGGTACTGCACCAGCGCCGCCATCAGGTTGGCGACGACGATCACCCACACCAGAAGGAAACCGAACAGGGAACCTGCGCTGACATTGGCGGCGATGTTGCCGGGGTCGACGTAGGCGATCGCGGCGACGAACGCCGGCCCGAGCAGCGTCCAGGCCCGTCTGGGCGGTACCCGCGTCTCGGTCAGGGGTCAGAACCCCATCCAGAAGCCACCGCCACCGATGCCGAAAACCGGTGTGCTCCAACCGTATCCCGAGCCGAAGCCCGGCGTCACATTAGGGTCGGGCGTCACGGTGATGGCGGTTTGCCCGGGGCTTGCGCACACCCTGGTGAAGGGGCCGGTGTTGGCGCAGTCGGGCGTGGCGTGTGCGGGCGCGGCGAGCGATCCGGACAGGGCGATCACCAGAGCGATCAGCGGTGTGCGCGCCATGGTGTCCTCCACGCCGGGGCGATCCGTTCCGAACCGCGATGAGAACCCTTACCTCCCAGCGTACAAGCCTTTGCCGGTGACCAGCGGAAGATCCAGGGTGGTGCGGATTCCCGGCTCGGCCGCCACCACGGCGGGAATCGCGTTGACGATGCGGGTCGCCGTCGCCAGCACGCCGGCGTGATTGTGATCCCCGTTCGGGCTGGACAGGCAGAGGTCCAGCGCGTAGCACGGCTCTCCGGTGATCTCGATGCGGTAGTTGCCACCCGGCTGGGCCGGTTGCGGCCAGTCCGGGCACAGGTCATCGCGAAGTCGGGTGATGTGTTCCAGGACCACCACCGGCGCACCCTTGACCAGGCCGATGACCTCGAAGCGCAACGCCGCCGCGGTGCCTGCGGCGATGTGGCCGGAGGAGATGTCGAACGCGTCCGGGGCCGGTTCGCGGATGTACATCTCTTCCAGCCCGTCGAGTTCAACGCCGAGCCCGGCGGCAAGCTGGCGGACTACCGAACCCCATCCGATGCTGAGCACGCCGGGCTGCAGCAGCATCGGGATCTCCTCCATCGGCTTGCCGAAGCCCATCACATCGAACATCACCGTCGCGCTGTCGTAGGTGGCGTAGTTGACGATCTCCATACAGCGCACCTGCTCGATGCTCTGGCAGGTCCCCATCAGTGCCAGCGGCACCAGGTCG
>VERS01000716.1 GCA_018882545.1 Mycobacterium sp. | reverse complement strand
GGACTGGGCAGCGCACAAACCGTTCCGCTGGAGGCCGGCAGCGTCATCCCCATCGAGCGCACCATCCCGTCCTTTGACGTCGGTGTCGTGCTCAACGGTTATGAACCGCTGTTCGCGACGATCGACCCCAAGGCGGCCGACCAGATCACCCAGGTCGCTGTTCAGGCGTTGCAGGGCGACTCGGCGTCGTGGGCCACCCTGGTCGACCGGACCGGCAAGCTCACCGAGACCTTCGCCGGCCGCGATGAACTCCTCGGCGACCTGATCTCCGGTCTGGACCGGCTTTTCGCCACCCTGGCCCAGCAGAACAACAACATCGACACCACCCTCAACAACGCTCGGCAGATGATCGGCACGTTCAACGCCCGCCGGCCCGAACTGATCGCCTCGATGGGCTCTCTGTCGCGGGTGATGCGCTCGCTCGGCGCGGTCACCAACGAGGTCAACCCGGCACTGCAGGCGCTGATCACCCGGGAGCCGGGATTCGCAGCGCACCTGGTGACGGTCGAGCCGCAACTGGCCTTCCTGGGCGCCAACCTGCCGATCATGCTCAAGGGTCTGGCCCGGGCCACCAACGAGGGCGCCTATGCCAACGTCTACTCCTGCGACCTCAACGCCCTGGGCTTCTTCCCGGGTCTCAACGATGTGACACCGATCGTCGTCGCCGCGGCCACCCCCGGTAACAAGGCGAAGCACACCCCCAAGTGCAGGAATATGGCCAATGGTTGAGCGCAAGTACAAGGGCACACCGCGGAAGCGGATGCTCGAGGACCGCAACCGGACCGCGGTCGGCCTGGTGGCGCTGGCCATCCTGGTGGCGCTGATGGCGACCCTGGTCATCATCACCCGGGTCGGACCCGGTTACCGGCGGATCAGCGCTGACTTCATCCAGGCCGCCGCGCTGCTGCCGAAGAACCCCGTCACCGTCGCCGGGATCCCGGTGGGCACCGTCACCGGTATGCGGCTCAACGGCGACAAGGTCACCGTCGACATGAAGGTGCAGAACAACGTTCAGCTCGGGAAGGACTCCCGGGCGGTCATCATGGTCACCACGATCCTGGGTTCGCGGTATGTGTCGCTGCGCCCGGGCGGCGGCGGCCCGTTGGAGAACAACACGATCGACATCAACCACACCGAGGTTCCCTACGATCTCCAGCAGGCGCTGCAGGACGTTGCGGTGAACTACGGCGAGGTCAACACCGACCAACTGGCGGCGGCGGTGGAGGCACTCGGCCGGCAGGTCCAGGACATGCCGCCGCTGGTGCCCAAGGCGATGGACAACCTCAAGAGGTTGTCGACGGTGATGGCCGAGCGGCGCGACCAGTTCGGCAGCATGCTCAAAACCATGGATATCGTGACCGGCACGCTGCGCCGGCAGCAGACCAGCATCGGCGCCATGGTGAACCAGGGCAACCAGCTGATCGGCGAATTCGTCATGCGCCAGGCCGCTTTCCACGAGATGCTGCGCGCCCTGACCGACCTGGTCAACCTGCTCGACGACACCGTCGTCACCAACCGGGCCCAGGTGGAGTCGCTGCTGACGAACATGAACACCCTCGTCGGGCTGGCCGACCAGCACCAGGC
>VERS01000715.1 GCA_018882545.1 Mycobacterium sp. | reverse complement strand
GCCACGAACACCGCCGCACCGACCCGAACCACCACACCCTGCTTCATCACGCCTCTTTCCCATCACCGACGACATCACCGACATTCGCGCCGGCCACCGCGACCGGACCCGGCAAGCACAACCTCGTCAGCCCCGTGACCGCCCCGATACGCGCCGTATCCAGGTTCACCACGGCCTCTCGGCGCACGAAACCCCAACGCATATCTTCGCCGACATTTCAAACCCTGTCAACCAACAGGGACGGTCGGACGTGGCCAACGGCGGATCCGGCTCGGTGTCGGTGATCGACACCGCCACGTTGGCCGTCACGAGCCCCGGCCAGGTCCCGGATCGAATCAGCGCAACAACCATCACCTTCCTCGCCGCCCGGCTACGTTGCGATCTCCCGGATCTGCTGGATGCGATCAGTTCTCGATGAACTTGGCCCGCTGAGATCGCAGTGACTCTTCGAGCTGCCGGCCCGCGTGAGTACCCCTGGTCCACTTGATAGAGCGGCTCGTCGGGTTCGTGTCTGCTGCACCAAGCGCCACACGCTTGAACCTCAACGCAGTGAGAGCATGAGCCGCTCATCTGTCAGCGAAGTCGGTGGGTAGCACCCGCCGCAGAATGTCGGAGGTTTCTTCTCCGATCGGGCAGCGGCGTCATCGTTGGTAAGTTTCGTAAATTCACCTGGGCGTTTCTCGACTGTGCTGCAGTGCGTCGAGGAAGATGTGCGCCACGTGTTCGTCGGCGAGTCGGTAGACAGAGGTGCGCCCGTCGCGTTCCACCTGCACCAAGCCAGCTGTCCGCAGGGTGCGTAGGTGTTGGGAGGCCAGCGGTTGGGAGATGCCGAGTGTCTCGACGATCGCGCTGACGGTGTGGCCCTTCACCGAGAGCAGGTCGATGATGGCCGCCCGCACCGGTGATGCGAGGGCGGCAAACATCTCGGTCACCCGCCGGTACCTGAGATCAAGGCTGTCCGCCTCGGCCCCACCTTGCAGGTCCGACCCACGTTCGGTCATGAGCGACCGGGATCAATCACGCTGACGGTCAGTGCTCGTCGTAGTGATCCCCATGGTGAAACTGGCGAAGACGCCGCCCCGGCCGATGAGGCGGGCCAAGTCGTAATCGGCCACGGTGCGGCGTGGGTGATGCGCACCACCGTGCCGCCGCGATGCTCGACCGCGGTTAGGTCGTCACTGGTTCCGGCGGCGGCTGCGGGAATGTAGGGAGCGTAGATCGGGCGGCGGCCGTCAGAGCAGCAGGTAGCCGAGAAGGTCTGCGGCGCCAGCCATCCGCAGCGCCAGGCCCGGGTGGCTCAGCGGCAGCGACAGCACCGGGCGGGTGGGCATGGCGTCGGCGGCCGGGGTGAACAGAGCGATGCAGGGCCGCCCGGCGAAGCGGCTGTTGTACCGCAGGCCGTCGAGGTCGGGGAACGCGGCCGTGATGCGGCGGGCCCAGCGCTGGGTGATCGCGTGCGGACCGCTCGATAGGGCGTAGGTGCCGCCAGCCCGGGTCGGCCAGGCGCCCTCACTGTCGGTGGCGAGGTCGAGCAGGACCACGGGCCGGGTGAACCGCAGGCCGGTCAGATAGGGGTCGGCGCGGAAC
>VERS01000714.1 GCA_018882545.1 Mycobacterium sp. | reverse complement strand
GTACGTCGGGTCCGAAAACCAACGAGCTGATAGGTCGTTCACTCGGCCGGATCCTCTTCTGCGATGAGTTCTACTCCCTGGTCGAACGTCATCACGATGGCCGGCCCGACATGATCGGGATGGAAGCCGTGAACCAACTGCTCGTTGCTCTTGAGGTGTACCGGTTTGATTTTTGTTTCATCGGAGCCGGATACGAACATGAGGTCGATGAGTTCCTCAAGGTCAATCCCGGTCTGGCCGGACGGTTCAATCGCAAGCTGCGGTTCGCGTCCTACAGTCCCGAGGACCTGGTGGAGATCGCAGTCCGCTACGGAGGGCCCCGGGCGACCGTTCTTGACCCGCAAGCCCGTGAGGCTCTCAACGCCGCGTGTCAGAAGTTGCGCGGTTATCTGACTCCCGACGGGACGCACGGTATCGATCTGATGCAGAATGGCCGATTCGCACGCAATGTGGTTGAACGCGCTGAGCGGCTTCGTGATTCGCGGGTAGCCGCGCAGCATCGCACCGAGCGGGGCTCGGTCACCGTCGTCGACCTGGAGACCCTGCGCGCTCAGGACGTGCTGGCCGCGGTGACCGAAGCCTGCGCGGAGAAACACGTCCCGATCGATCTGTGAGGCGACGACGGTTCAGCGCACGCCGACCCGGCTGAAGCGTTCCAACTGAGTGGGCGGCCCGTCCACCGGCGGCGGTGGCAGCACCAGCGTGACCCCGTCGATGACCCGGACCACGTTGCGGGTCGCCCGGTCGAAGTTCAGGGTGCCGTGCTGGAAGTTCTGCACGATCCACTCCGGCTCAGCGATCTCGCCGCTGGTCGGCAGGCCCAGCGCTCCGCGCTCGTAACCCAGGGACGCCCAGGCGGTGTAGATGGCGCCGGTCAGCGGCTGGGCGCCGGTCTCCGGCGACCAATACATCGCGCCGCGCTCGAAGGTCGCGTAGCGGGCGGTGCCCTCGGCGGAGGCCTCCGGTGAGGTGGGCCTGCCGAGCGGGTTCCTCTCGCCGCCGTCGGCCTGCCAGCGGGCCAGGATCGCCCCGCCCTGCAGCGCCTCGGTGACATCCGGCGGTCCGTTGAACGCCGCTGCCAGCTTGCGGATCTCGTCGAGCATGGCGTAGCCGGCATCGCCCGGGCATTCGGTGTCGCCCACATCGCGATGGGCGAAGATATCCGGCAGCGTGACCACCTGTCCGCTGGGCACCACGGTGTAGGCACCGCCGGCGGACATCAGCTTCACACTGCCCTTCGGGTCCACCTTGTCCAGACTCAGCCGCCAGCCGATCAGCCGGCCGGCGGTCTTGACCATCACGTCCGGTGGTGGCTCGTCCTCGAAGTCTCCGATGAGTGAGACCCCCCACACATCCTGATTGAACCCACCGGTGTGAGAACCCATGACGTCCTTGGTGATTCCGCCGGCACGGCCTTCGAAGACCTGACCGTACTTGTCGACGAGCGCGTTGTAGGCGATGTCGCACCAGCCGAGGGTCATCGTGTGATACGCGTAAATCGCGCGGATGATCGCCGCGGAGTCTTCGGGGGCGTAGTCGTTGCCGGTGGCGGTGTGATGCACCACCGCTGCGCGCACCGCATTGCCG
>VERS01000713.1 GCA_018882545.1 Mycobacterium sp. | reverse complement strand
GTTCAGCCTGCAGGACTCCGACCGGCTGGGCTTGCAGATCGTGCGCACCCTGGTCTCCGCCGAGCTGGACGGCTCACTGCAGATGCGGGCGGCCCCCGGCGGTGGGACCGAGGTCCTGCTGCGGGTGCCGATCGTGAAGCCGGTGAAAAACTGAAGGCCCCGGCGGTTCCGCCGGGGCCTTCGGTCAAGCGTGCGTGTCAGACGCCGGTGCGGGCCCGGGTGCGGGCGTTGCGGCGCTTGAGGGCGCGGCGCTCATCCTCGCTCATGCCGCCCCACACGCCGGCGTCCTGACCCGACTCCAGCGCCCAGCTCAGGCACTCGGTGGTCACCGGACACCGGTTGCACACCAGCTTCGCGTCAGCGATCTGGGCCAGTGCCGGACCGCTGTTCCCAACCGGGAAGAACAATTCCGGATCTTCGTCCCGACAGACCGCCTTGTGGCGCCAATCCATTTTTCACAACTCCTTAGCTAGTGTGTGCGCACCAAATCGGCGGGAGTCAAGTCCCAGCTCAACGTGGCTGTTAACCGGTGCACACACAATCGTTGTCGCACTGTTACCAAGAATGTTTTCACAGCCGCGGCGGTTGTCAATAGGACTCTGACCAACCGTGGGCAATCTCACTCCCCGCAAGGTTTAAAACCCCAGGTGAGTTTCGCTGACGGCGATCATACCCGGGCCGTCGGGCCTCACCGCAGGGGGGCTACCACCGCCAGGGCGTCGGGCACCGCGGTGAACAACATCTCGGTGCGCAGGCCCAGGTAATCACCGTCGACCTGGCAGGCGATCGGCTGATCGGCGGTGATGCGCACCCAGGGCAGGTCGTCCTCGCGGATCAGGTACCGGCCGGTCATCCTGGGGTTCTTCGCCCACATCTGGCGCACCACCAGCAGGTTGAACAGCACATTCATGGTGGTGACGGCGAACAGGCCCAGGCCGCCCTCGAAGGTGGTGCCCGGGTTTGTCCAGATCGGGCGGGTGTTGGCGTAGGTCCACGGGCTGGCGTTGGAGACGAACGCGAAGTGCACCCCGCCCACCGGTTCACGATCGGGCAGGTGCATCGTCAGCGCGGGCGCCCGGCGGACGTTGCCGAGCATCTCGCGCACCCCGATGCGGATGTAGCGCGCCGCGGTGACTTTCCGGCCCTTGGCGCGGTGGGCCTCCACGGCCGCGACGACGTCGGCGTCGACTCCCATCCCGGCGGTGAACACCGCCCAGCATTCCCCGCAGTCCATCAGCCCGATCCGTCGCCATCTCCCACCGCGGCGGTAGCCGTCGAGCAGGTCGACCAGCTGATTGGTGGCTTCGATCGGGTCCGGGCTGATGCCCAGCGCGCGGGCGAACACGTTGGCCGCCCCACCCGGCACCACCCCGACGGCCGGCAGCGTGCCGACCGGCGGACGATCCCCGCCCGGCGGGCCGAGCAGGCCGTTCACCACCTCGTTGACGGTGCCGTCGCCGCCGTGCACGATGATCACCTCGACGCCGTCGCGGTGCGCCGCCGCTGCGATCTCGACGGCGTGGCCGGGCCGGTCGGTGTGCACCACCACCAGCTCGACGCGGCTCTCCAGGGCGTGCGCGAGCAGATCC
>VERS01000712.1 GCA_018882545.1 Mycobacterium sp. | reverse complement strand
GCGTTCGGCCCGGCGTTCGGCCCGGCGTTCGGCACTGTGTTCGGCGCGGCGTTCGGCCCTGTGGCCGGGGACCATCTTGGTGCCCGCCTTTGAGCGACAACGTAAGCCCGGCGACATACCCGCGCAGGAGGCCTGTCGAGGCCGCCGCCCCCGGGCGGCGTCAGTCCGGAAACAGCGGGCGCAGGAGGCCGGCCCCCGAAGCGCCATCCTCCCGGCCGGCCCGCGACGAAGCCTCATCCCGCAGCGCGCAGACCCGGGCGATGATCCGGTAGGCGGTGGACCGCGGGACGCAGCCCTGCCGGTAGAGACCGCGGCCGATACGGCGGACCCGGTCGCGGCGCATCTCCCACCGCAGGGTGTCGGACACGGTCTTGGAGGCGCGCCCGGAAACGGTGAACCCCCAGCGATGCAGTTCGGCGACGAGTTCGGCCACCGTCAGCGGACCTTGGAGCTGCAGGATGCGGGTGAGTACATATCGCAGGTCGGTGCCGCGCAGCGGCAGGGCTGACGCCGACGGAGCCGACGCCGACGGAGCCGACGCGGACGGAGCCGACGCCGACGGAGCCGACGCGGACGGAGCCGACGCCGACGAAGACACTGACGAAGGCGACACCGGTAAGGGCCGTGATGACAAAGCGTCCATGCCGAAAATCTGACACGCGGTTACGACAGATTCGTTCTTGTCGCTCGAAGGCGGGCAATTAGGTCTATACCCGGCAGCGCCCAGGGCACCGCCCCGGCCCCGCGCCGCCGCCCCGGCCGCCGCCGCTCAGCCGTCCAGCGCCCAGGACTCGATAATCTCCCGGGCGATCGAAATGGAACCGGGCAGCAGCAGCCGGGAGGTCGACTCGCTGCCCCAGTCGCCCTCGGCCAGCGCCGCGCGCACCTCGGCGCGGGTGAACCAGGCCGCCTCGGCGATCTCACCGTCGTGGTAGGCGAACTCCTGCTCGGGATCGGCGACGGCGTGGAACCCCACCATCAGCGACCGCGGGAACGGCCACGGCTGACTGCCCAGGTAGGTGACCTCGCTGACGGTCAGGCCGATCTCCTCGGCGACCTCACGCGCCACGCAGTTCTCAAAGGATTCGCCGGCTTCGACGAAACCGGCGATCAGCGAGAACAACCGCGGCGGCCAGACGACCTGCCGGGCCAGCACCGCGCGGTCGGCACCGTCGTGCACCAGGCAGATCACCGCCGGGTCGACCCGGGGGAACTCCTCATGTCCGGTGAGCAGGTTGCGCCGCGCCCACCCGGACCGGATCGGCCGGGTCGGGCTGCCGTCGCCGGGTGAAAAGCCCGCGCTGTCATGCCAATTCAGCAGCGCCAACGCGCAGGTGACCAGCTGGGCACCCAGATCGTCGAACCGCACGCCGGCCCGGCGGGGGTCGATCGCGCGGGCCGGGATCCCGTCGGGGGTCTGCAGCGGCGCCCGCACCGCCCAGGCGTGCCGGCCGTCGGGCATCCGGCCCAGGAACACCGCGTCCCCGGGCGGGGCGTCGCCCAATTCGGCAGCCGCGGTGAGCACCAGTTGCTCATCGACGACCAGCACCTGGTTGCGCTCATCGACCCGCAGCAGCACCGCCTCGGCC
>VERS01000711.1 GCA_018882545.1 Mycobacterium sp. | reverse complement strand
AGCTCGTGTCTGCTGTTGCGCCAGGTGAAGTAGGTGTAGCTCTGCTGGAAGCCGACCTCCGCAAGCGCCCGCATCATCGGCGGCCGGGTGAAGGCCTCGGCGAGGAAGAGCACCTCGGGGTCGGTGGCATTGATCGCGGCAATCAGCCGGTCCCAGACCCACAGCGGCTTGGTATGCGGGTTGTCCACGCGGAAGATGCGCACCCCGTGCGCGATCCAGAATCGGACGATGCGCTCGACCTCGGCGTACAGGCCGTGGGGATCGATGTCGAAGTTGAGCGGGTAGACGTCCTGGTACTTCTTCGGCGGATTCTCCGCGTATGCGATGGTGCCGTCGGCGCGGGTGACGAACCACTCCGGATGGGACTGCACCCAGGGGTGGTCGGGGGAGGCCTGCAGGGCCAGGTCCAGGGCGACCTCCAGGCCGAGCCGGCCAGCCTGGGCGATGAAGGCGTCGAAGTCGGCGATCGTCCCGAGGTCTGGATGGACGGCATCATGGCCGCCTGCCGGCGAGCCGATCGCCCAGGGGCAGCCGGGATCGTCCGGTCCGGGGGTCAGGGGGTTGTTGGGCCCCTTGCGGTGGGCGATGCCGATCGGGTGGATGGGCGGCAGGTAGACCACGTTGAAGCCCATGTCGGCGATCCGTGGCAGGGCCGCAGCCGCGGTGGCGAACGTGCCGTGCACCGGGTTGCCGTCGGCGTCCCAGCCGCCGGTCGACCGAGGGAACATCTCATACCAGGCGCTGCAGCGGGCCAGCGGCCGGTCCGCCCAGACGCCGTACTGTCGGCCGCGGGTGACCAGGTCACGCAGTGGGTAGCGGTCGAGCAGTTCGGTCACCTGGTGCGCCAGTGCCGGCGCGGCGCGGGTCAGCGGATCCCCGTCGCGGCGCAGTTCGGTGGCGGCGTGCAGCAGGGGAGCGCGGTCGTCGCGGGGCACTCCGGTGGCGGCCCGCTCCAGCAGAGCGGCCCCCACCAGCAGATCGTTGTGCAGATCCTCTTCACCCTGGCCGGCGTCCAGTTTGGCCGTCACCGCATGGCGCCACGAGGTGATCGGATCACCCCAGCCGTCCACCCGGAACACCCACAGCCCGACCCGGTCGGGGGTGAACTGGCCATGGAAGAGGTCCGGGGTACGCCCCAGGGTCATGCGGTACTGCGCCGGTTTGACCTTGGGCGCTTCCGGATCGGCTCCGCCGGTCGCGGTCCGGCTATGGGTGTCGTGGCCCACCGGCGGGTAGGCCGGACCGAGGTAACGCACCACCAGGGTGGCGGCCACCGCCTCGTGGCCCTCCCGCCACACCGTCGCGCACACCGGCACCAGCTCGCCGACGACGGCCTTTGCCGGGTAGACCCCGCCGGACACGACCGGGGAGACGTCGTCGACCGCGATACGACCGGGCACAAGTTCACACCGTAACGGGCGACGACGGCGGCCGAACCCAAACCGCGGTGGCCGACAGATGGCCGACCCGGTAGCTCAGTAAGGTCATGCCGGTGAAAGCTCTCCGCAGGTTCACCGTCCGCGCGCACCTCCCGGACCGGATCGCGGCGTTGGGCCCGCTGTCGACCAATCTGCGGTGGTCCTGGGACCGCTACAGCCAAGACC
>VERS01000113.1 GCA_018882545.1 Mycobacterium sp. | reverse complement strand
GCAACACCGTGCAGCGTGACCCCGGCAGCCGCAGCCGGCTCACCGCGGCGAACGCCGCCGCGCAGGAATTCTATTCGGCCGCACTGCAATCCGCTGAGGCAGCGCCGGCCCGTCAATACCTGACCGAGCGCAACTTCGACGCCGCGGCCGCGAGCAGGTTCGGTTGCGGCTTCGCGCCGTCGGGCTGGGACTCGCTGACCAAACATCTGATCCGCAAGGGCTTCGAGTTCAAGGAACTGGAGGCGGCGGGGCTGTCGAGGGAGGGCCGGCGCGGTCCGATGGACCGGTTCCACCGCCGGTTGCTGTGGCCGATCCGCAGCGCCAGTGGCGAGACGGTGGGCTTCGGGGCGCGGCGGATCTTCGACGACGACGTCATCGAGGCCAAGTACGTCAACACCCCCGAGACCGTGCTCTACAAGAAGTCGGCCGTGCTGTTCGGCATCGACCTGGCCAAGCGCGACATCGCCAAGGGACATCAGGCGGTGGTGGTCGAGGGCTACACCGACGTGATGGCCATGCACCTGGCCGGGGTCACCACCGCGGTCGCCTCGTGCGGCACCGCCTTCGGCGACGAGCACTTATCCATGCTGCGCCGGCTGATGATGGACGACAAATTCTTCAAGGGCGAGCTGATCTACGTCTTCGACGGCGACGCCGCCGGCCAGGCCGCCGCCCTCAAGGCGTTCGCCGGCGAGCAGAACCTTGCCGGACAGAGCTTCGTGGCGGTGGCTGCCGACGGCATGGACCCGTGCGACCTGAGGCTCAAAGCCGGCGACGGCGCGCTGCGCGATCTCGTGGCCCGGCGCACTCCGCTGTTCGAGTTCGCCATCCGCACCACCCTGGCCGGTTATGACCTGGACAGCGCCGAGGGCCGGGTCGCCGCGCTGCGGCACTGCGTGCCCATGGTCGCCAAGATCAAGGACCCGACCCTGCGTGACGAGTACGCGCGCCAGTTGGCCGGCTGGGTCGGCTGGGACGACGTCGCCCAGGTGATCAGCCGGGTCCGCCAGGAAGCCGGCGGCGGTCGCAGAGCCGGCGGCCGTCCGGCGGACCGGACAGTCGCCGCCGCTCCGCGCCCGGCACCCGATGCGGCGCGGCCCGACCCCCGCGATCCCACGCTGTGGCCGCAGCGCGAGGCGCTCAAGGCCGCCCTGCAGTACCCGGCGGTGGCCGGGCCGGTGTTCGACTCGCTGACGGTGGAGAGTTTCACCCACCCGGGGTATGCCGCGGTGCGCGCCGCGGTGGCCGCCGCCGGTGGCACGGCCGCCGGGCTGACCGGGGCGGGCTGGATCGACGCCGTCCGCGAGCAGGCCGGCACCCCGGCCACCGCGGGCCTGATCACCGAACTCGGCGTGGAGTCCATCAACGTCGCCGACGACGAGGACAAACTGCGCCGCTACATCGGCGGGGTGCTGGCCCGCCTGCAGGAGGTGTGGGTCGGCCGTCAGGTCGCCGAGGTCAAGTCCAAGCTGCAGCGGATGTCCCCGGTGGAGCAGGGTGAGGAGTACCACGCCCTGTTCGGTGACCTGGTGGCGCTGGAGGCCTATCGGCGCAGCCTGCTCGAGCAGGCCAGCGGCGACGACCTGACCGCCTGAGCCCTGGGCGGTATGGTTATCCCATGAGGATCCGCGTCGCGCTGTCGGTCGCCCTGGCCGGCGCCGCCGTGTTGGCCGCCGCGCCCACCGCGTCGGCCACCGGCCAGTGCCCGGCCTGGCTCGGTTCGCGAGACGACGGCATCTGCATGGGGTACTCCAATGGACAGCCGACGTATATCGGCACGCCGAACTTCGGCGTCTGGGGTCCGGGCTACGGCAACGGGCTGGGTATCACCTCCGGCCCGCTGATGCCGGGCACGACGATCAACCAGGGCATCAATCCCTGACGCGGTCGACGGAATCGACGTCCTCGATCGGCGTCAGTTCGACCATCGCCGGATCCGGCGAGACGCGCTCGGCGATCTTGCGACGGCCCGCGTCGATCACCGACTTGGTGGCCGGGTGTCCGGTCAGCGTCCGGTAGGTGCCGACGATCTGCTCGTAGCGGTCCCGGCCGGCCTTGGTGCCCAACACATAGCCCGCTGCCAGCACGGCCACATACCCGATCACCTGTGCTCCCTCTGCTGTGCTGGTCCCACTCGAGCTTGCCGGTCCAGCTCCGCTGTGCCGGCTGCCCCCATCCTGCCTGACGATCGGGACCGTCGGTACGCTAAAGTTTCACCCCGTCCCGCCGACGGGTGGGTGCGGTCCCCTGTAGCTCAACTGGCAGAGCTCCCGACTGTTAATCGGGCGGTTGATGGTTCGAGTCCATCCGGGGGAGCAGGTTCCGGTGGCCAGGTCTGGGGTGAATGTCGACCGATGATCAGGACGGTCGGGCGGCTGGGGCCGCTGTGGGTGGTCGCAGTGGTGCTCTGGCAACTCAGATTCACCTTTCTGGCGATTGCGGTGACCATCGGGCTGCTGCTGCCGGTTCCCGACGCGGCACAGAGCGAATACGCGGCGGCGGTGCTGTCGGTGCTCGGTATCGGCGCGTCGGTGTTCATCGGCTTCCGCAACACCACCGCCTACAACCGATGGTGGGAGGCCCGCACCCTGTGGGGCGGCATCATCATCAACGCCCGCTCGCTGAGCTACGGGTTGGCCTCCCTCGATGACGGTTCACCGGAGATGGCCGGCGTTCTGGACCGGATGCGCCGCCGTCAGGTGCGCTACTGCTGGCAGTTGGCCGCCGAGATGCGCGGCGTCCCGGTCCGCGACGGGGTGCCCGACCTGACACCGGAGGACCCGCCGGACGTCGACGCTGTCGACCTGCTGAACCGGCAGGCCGCCGATATTCAACGGCTGGCCGGGGGCGGGCACATCACCGCCCAGGATCGGCTGCTGCTGATGACGGCGAACACCGGTGCGGCCAGTGCCCAGAGCGGCCTGGAGCGCATCCGCAACGAACCGGTGCCGCTGCACTACGACCTGTTCATCCAGGGCGTGGCGTGGTTCTTCGGGATCATGGCCTTCAGTCGGCTTGACGGCAACAGTCACTACCCGGGCAGCGTCGTCGTCGGGGCGCTGCTGATGACGACGTTCATCGTGGCCGAGCGACTGGGACATTTCATCGAGCAGCCGATGAACAACAGCGTGTTCGACATCCCGATGTACCGGATCTGCAGTGGGGTCACCGCCAACCTGCTGGGAGCCCGGCATCCCCTGGCAGTGCCGCCCCAGGACGCGAAGGCGATCGTCTGGATGTGAGCGGCTCGGCTCGCGCGGTAGGTCGCAGCACCCCGGTGGTCGGGGCGGCTGGCAGAATCAAGCAATGACGTCGACCCGGCCCGAGGCGCCGGCGCTGCGGCCCCAGGAGCCGACGTCAGCCTCTCCCGGGAAGGCGCTCACGCCGGTGGAGATGGCGCAGGCCGCGGTGATGGCCGCGCTGAGCGCGGCGCTGGCCATCATCTCCGTGGTGGTTCCCTTCGCCGGCGGGGTATCGCTGCTGGTCGCGGTGCCGATGGGACTGCTCGGCTATCGCTACCGGCTGCGGGTGCTGCTCGCGGCCGCCTTCGCCGCGGCATCCATCACCTTCCTGATCGCCGGCATCAGCGGGTTCATGGTGGTGCTGAACTGCGCCTACGTCGGCGGTATGGCCGGCATCATCAAGCGGCGCGGCCGCGGCACGCCCACGGTGATCGCGGTGTCCCTCATCGCCGGCATCCTCAACGGGCTGTGGATCATCGGGGTGCTGCTGATCCTGGTGCGGCTGCGGACGCTGGTGCTCGACGCGCTCTCGGCCAACGTCAACGGCACCCTGAACTTCATGTCCGGCCTGCCGATCGCCGGTGAGGCCTTCCGGCAGTCCGTCGAGCAGACCCGATCGATGTTCAACACCGCCATCCAGTACTGGCCGGTGCTGATCATGGGCTACGCCATCTTCACCATCGTGGTGGTCTCCCTGGTCGGCTGGTGGGCCCTGGGCCGGGTGCTGGAACGGCTGCGCGGCATTCCCGACGTCCACAAACTCGACGCCAGTTCGCAATCCGGTCCGCAAAGCGCCCCGGTTGGGCCGGTGCCGGTCCGGCTCGACCAGGCCAGGTTCCGCTACCCGGGGGCCGACCACGACGCCCTGCGGCCGCTGAGCATGTCCATCGACCCCGGGGATCACATCGCCGTGGTCGGGGCCAACGGCTCGGGCAAGACCACGCTGATGCTGCTGCTGTGCGGCCGAGCACCCACCTCGGGGCGCATCGAGCGCCCGGGCGCGGTGGGTCTGGGACAACTGGGCGGCACGGCCGTGGTGATGCAGCACCCGGAGAGCCAGGTGCTGGGCAGCCGGGTGGCCGATGACGTGGTGTGGGGGTTGCCACCGGGAACCAGCACCGACGTCGCCGGACTGCTCGACGAGGTGGGGTTGACCGGGATGGGCGAACGTGACACCGGCGGTCTGTCCGGCGGGGAACTGCAGCGGTTGGCGGTGGCTGCGGCGCTGGCACGCCAGCCGGCCATCCTGATCGCCGACGAGATCACCACCATGGTCGATCAGCGCGGCCGCGACGGACTGCTGAGCGTGCTGTCCGGGCTGACCGAGCACCACGACATGGCGCTGGTTCACATCACGCACTACAACAACGAAGCCGAGATCGCCGACCGCACCGTCAATCTCAGCGAATCCCAGGACAACATGGTGATGGTCGACCCGGCCGCGGCGCCGACCGCGACCGTCAGCCCGGCGGCGACCGCCGGCCACACCGGCGAACCGGTGCTGCAGTTGCGCGGCATCGGCCACGACTACGGCAGCGGCACCCCGTGGGCCAAGACCGCCCTGCGGGATGTCAGTTTCACCGTCAACGAGGGCGACGGCCTGCTCATCCACGGCGGTAACGGCTCGGGCAAGTCGACCCTGGCGTGGATCATGGCCGGGCTGATCACGCCCACCACCGGCGAGTGTCTGGTGCGCGGCAGGCCGGCCGACGAGTGCGTGGGCGATGTGGCGATCGCATTCCAGGCCGCCCGCCTGCAGTTGCTGCGCAGCCGGGTGGATCTGGAAGTGGCCTCCGCCGCGGGCTTTTCGCCGTACGACACCGGCCGGGTGGTGTCGGCCCTGGCCACCGTCGGCCTGGACGGATCGCTGGCCGGGCGGCGTGTGGACCAACTCAGCGGCGGCCAGATGCGCCGGGTGGTGATCGCCGGTCTGCTGGCCCGCTGGCCGCAGGCCCTCATCCTCGACGAGCCGCTGGCCGGGCTGGATGCGGCCAGCCAGCGCGGTCTGCTGCGGCTGCTGACCGACCTCCGGCTCAACACCGGGCTGACCGTCATCGTCATCTCGCACGACTTCGCCGGGCTGGAGGAGCTCTGCCCGCGCACCCTGCATCTGGACCGCGGAGTGCTGGCACCAGCCGGTGATGCCGCTGTGAGCGGAGAGCCGACATGACCGCAACCCGCCAGCGCCGTCCCGTGGTCCTGTTGCGCCCGGTCCCCGGGACGTCGGTGATCCACGAATTGTGGGCGGGCACCAAACTGATTGTGGTGTTTGCGGTTTCGCTGTTGCTGTCGTTTTACCCGGGCTGGATCGCGATCGGCCTGATGGCCCTGCTGGTCGTGGTCGCGATCCGGTTGGCCCGGATCCCGCGCGGCACGGTGCCGTCGATCCCGCGCTGGCTGTGGATCCTGCTGCTGCTCGGTGCGTTCACCGCGACGCTGGGCGGCGGGCAGCCGGTACTGCAACTGTGGACCTACGACGTCGAGGTCGGCGGGCTGCTGAAGTTCCTGCGCTTCACCGCCCTCTCGGTTGTGCTGTTGGCGCTGGGGGCGATGATCTCCTGGACCACCAACGTCGCCGACGTCGCACCGGCCATCGCCACTCTGGGCCGGCCGCTGAAGTGGCTGCGGATTCCGATCGACGACTGGGCGGTGGCGTTGGCGCTGGCGCTGCGGGCGTTCCCGATGCTGCTCGACGAGTTCCGGTTGCTCTACGCCGCCCGGCGTCTTCGGCCGCGTCCGGTGATGCCCGACGGCCGGGTCCGCCGCCGGCGGTGGCTGGCCGACCTCGTCGACCTGCTGGCCGCCGGGGTCACGGTGGCGCTGCGCCGGGCCGACGAGATGGGCGACGCCATCACCGCCCGCGGCGGCACCGGACAGATCTCGGCCGCTCCCTCGCGGCCCGGACGGCTGGATTGGGTGGTGCTGGGCATCGTGGCCGCCGTCTCGGTGCTGGCGATCGTGCTGGAGGTCAAGGGTCTGGGCGGCAGCTAGTTCCGCAGGCCCGGGCGGGTCGGTCAGCGCTGTGCGGCGGCATTGGCCGCACGTTGGGCCGCGGCCAGGGTGTCGGGCACCGGCCGGCGGCCCAGGAATATCTCGTCGAAGAACGGTTTGATGGCCTGGAAACCCGCGGCGAAACCAACCCCACCCGGGGCTGCGATGCGCGGCCCGTCGAGCACCGCGAAGAAGGGTGTGACGTCCACCCCATTGTCCCGCCAGTAGTCGAAGTAGACCGGCTGGGCGGAGAGCACCGCGGGGATCGCCGCACCGCTGCGGCCCAGGTAGGCGTTCCCCGGCCCGCCCAGCCAGTCCAGCACCGCGCGGACAGCTTCGGGGTGCTCGGTCGCCGGATTACCCGCTGCCACAATGCCGTTGGTCACGCTGACCCGCCCGGCCGGTCCGGCGGGCAGCATCACCACACCCCAGCGGAACCGGGCCTGGCCGGCGACCTGGGCCAGGTTGTAGGTGCCGGACTGGAACACCGCCATCCGCCCGGACAGGAACTGGTTGCGGGAGAAGTCGCCGTTGTCGTTGGTGTCCGAGGCCGGCGGGGCGACGTGGTCGGTGTTGATCAGGCCGATCACATAGCCCAGCGCGGCGGCGGCCTGCGGGTTGTCG
>VERS01000710.1 GCA_018882545.1 Mycobacterium sp. | reverse complement strand
GGCATGGACCTCGCCGGGGTCAACCTGACCCGATCACGCCTCAGAGACGCCTACCTGATGGGTGCGAACCTGAGCGGCGCGAACCTGACCGGAGTGGATCTTTCGGGTCCGTGGCGGTTGGCTGTCGATCCGCTGGCCGGGACGACGGTGGCCGGGGCGAACTTGACCGACGCGAACCTGACCGGGGTCGACCTCGCCGGTAGGGACTTGAGCCGCGTCAACCTGACCGGCGCGAACCTGACCCGGGTGAACCTCACCGGAGCCACCCTGACCGGGGCGATCCTGACCGCGGCGAACCTGACCGCGGCGAACCTGACCGGGGTGGACCTGACCGGGCTGAACCTGACCGGGCTGAACCTGAGCTACGCGAATCTTGCCGGGCTCGACCTGGGCGGGTTGAACCTGACCGGCACGGACCTGGGTTACGCGAATCTCACCGGGGCGATCCTGGCCGGCACGGACTTGACCGCCGCACTGCTGTGGGGAACGCAACTGCCCGGGGCGAACCTGACCCAGACCATCCTCACCGACGCCCGCCTGGGCGGCACCAATCTGACCGGCGCCGATCTGCGCGGGCTGGACCTGACGAGCGTCTATCTGGGCGGTGCGAACCTGAGGGGCGCGAACCTGAGCGATGCGAACCTGACCGGGGCCGACCTGGGCCGGGCGAACCTGACCGGCGCCGATTTGACCGGCGCCGCGCTGGCCGGGGCGAACCTCAACCTCGCGATCCTGCCGGGAGCGGATCTCACCGGCAAGGACCTCACCGGAACCTTCTTCGCGTGGGCCGACCTGACCGGCGCCGACCTGACCGGCGCCAATCTCACCTGCTCGGACGACTTCTGCGCCCACTACCGGATCCGGGGCGCGAACCTGACCGACGCCAACCTGACCGACGCGGACCTGACTGGCGCGGATCTCCTCTTCACGATCCTGACCGGAGTCCGCTGGGACAACACCACCTGCCCGGACGGCACCACGACCAACACGGGATGCTCCGCCCGGCCGGATTCCACGGACCCGACGTCCCCCGGACGCTGGTTCGCGTCGCTGCTCCGGTTGTCGGAGTCGCTGAACAGCCTGCCGTTCTCGGAGTTGATCGGCGCTCCGCTGCAGGCCGCCCTGCAGGCCGAACGGGCCCTCCTCGAAGCTCTCCAGGCTCTTCTTGGTGAAACTTCCTCGGCGCCGGGATAGCGCGAACGGATCCCTTCGCGGGGCGTGGACACCGAATGGATTCGCCGGGCCAGTCCAGGGTCGGTGGGGGATGAGGGGTGCAATGCAGTAATTTCACCGATCCCTGGGGTGGCTGCGACGGGCTAGCGTCGCTGGGTGAACACCGCTGAGGAGACGTCTGTCCGGGAACCCGCCGCGGGCCGTGCCGCACGCGGCCGACACCCGCGAGGGCGCCGTCAGCCGTATGCCTGGCTCGGGATCGGCGCGGTCGGCCTGGGCCTGGGTGTCGGCGTGGCACTGACCGCGGGCACGGGGGTGGCCCATGCCGACGGTGCGCGTGGGGATTCCTCGGTGTCGGGGTCGGGGTCGTCGCGGTCGGCGGAGTCGCCTTCCTCGGGGCCGGTGTCTGCGGGGCCTGAGAAAACCGGCCTGACG
>VERS01000709.1 GCA_018882545.1 Mycobacterium sp. | reverse complement strand
GGGCCACCCACACCGTGAACGCCCGCGAACAAGACGTTGTCGAAGCGATCCAGGAACTCACCGATGGCTACGGCGTGGACGTGGTGATCGACGCGGTCGGCCGGCCGGAGACCTGGAAGCAGGCCTTCTACGCCCGGGATCTGGCCGGAACCGTTGTGCTGGTCGGTGTTCCGACGCCAGACATGCGACTGGAGATGCCGCTGGTGGACTTCTTCTCCCGCGGCGGGTCGCTGAAGTCGTCCTGGTACGGGGACTGCCTGCCGGAGCGGGACTTCCCCACCCTGATCGACCTGCACCGCCAGGGTCGGCTGCCCTTGGAGCGGTTCGTAACTGAGCGCATCACCCTCGATCAGGTCGAGCAGGCATTCGAGAAGATGCACGCCGGCGAGGTGCTGCGCTCGGTGGTGGTCTGGTGAACGTCGAGCGGGTGGTCACCCACGGCACCTTCGAACTCGACGGCGGCAGTTGGGATGTCGACAACAACATCTGGCTGGTCGGTGACGGATCGGAGGTGATCGTCATCGATGCCGCCCACGACGCCGCGGCTATCGAGCGGGCGGTGGCCGGCCGGCACGTCACCGCAGTGGTGTGCACGCACGGCCACAACGACCACATCACCGTCGCCCCCAGACTGGGCGAGGATCTGGATGCCCCGGTGTGGCTGAACCCGGCCGACACCATGCTGTGGGAGATGACGCACGGCGACAGGACTTTCCGCCCCCTGCAGGACGGTCAGGTGTTCACCGCGGGCGGGGTCGAACTGCGGGCCATCGCCACCCCGGGCCACTCCCCCGGCTCCACCTGCCTCTACGCCCCCGCTTTGGGCGTGGTGTTCTCCGGCGACACCCTCTTCCAAGGCGGCCCCGGCGCCACCGGCCGGTCGTACTCCGACTTCCCCACCATCCTCGCTTCGATCAAGGACCGGCTCGGCACCCTGCCGGCCGAGACGGTGGTCTGCACCGGGCACGGCGACTCGACGACCATCGGCGAGGAGATCGTTCATTACGACGAGTGGGTCACCCGGCAGGGATAGGCCGGTTACGGCGCTGTGGCGTCGCTGCTCGGATCGACCAGGATTTTGGCGTGCTGCTCGGGGTCGCCCAGCGCCTCGAAGGCGGCCGGCACTCCGTGCAACCCCACCCGCCCGGTGATCAACGGCGATGCGTCCACTTTGCCATCGGCCAGCATGTGCAGGCTGTCGCGGAATTCCAATGGTGTGTAACCGAAGACGAACCGGAGGTCGATTTCTTTTCCAACGGCCATCGCGGGCCTGATCTGGTCGGGCTTCATGCACACGCCGACCACGATGACGCGGGAGTTCAACGGAGCAGCGGTAACGGCAGCGTCGATCATCCCTGGGACACCGACACATTCGAAGATCACCGGGCGTTTGGGGCCGGCCGCACCGACGGCTTCGGCCGCGCGGTAGAAGCGATCCCATCGGGGCACCTTGCGCAGCTTCTCCATCGAGCCGACACCGAGTTCGGCGAGCCCGGCGAAGTCGGTGACCATACCCTTCGTGGTGGCCATCTGGTACGGCGAGTCGATCTGCGGGTCGACCACGACGTCGGCCCCGCACCGGCCGGCCAGCGCCCGCCGGGCCGGGGAG
>VERS01000112.1 GCA_018882545.1 Mycobacterium sp. | reverse complement strand
ACCTGGTTCTGCGGCGGTCACGGGGTGTGCCTGCTGCCCCCGGCGCTGCAGCGCCAGCAGGGCGAACTCAATATGAGCGACACGCTGCGGTGGCTGGATCAGTACGTCGCCGGCAACGGAAAGCCCGCCGACGCGATCCCCACTTTCCAGTGGTTCGACCAGACCGGCCAGTACCACAGTGCAGCCCTCGCCCCGTTCGATCCGAAGTTCAACAATCCCGTCCCGCTGCGCTATTCGGGCGACGGCGGTCCGCTGGTGATCGTCCCACTGCTGGGCGGATCGGGGCCCTCGGAGGCCGCCGTCCCGCCGGAGACGCCGACGGTGTTCAGCACGGCTTTCGCGCTGGCCAGCGGCAGCAAGGCGCGCAATGCGCTGAACTCGGCGGTGACGCCGCCGGTGGGCACCCAGATCGCCGGCGCGCCGGTGCTGAGTTTCAGCTACAGCGGACTGGGTACCAGCCGGGCCGTCTACGCCCAACTGGTCGACAACGCGACCGGACTGGTGCTGGGCAACGTCGTCACCCCGATACCGGTCAAACTCGACGGCCTCAAGCACACGGTGACCATCCCGATGGCGGCGATCGCCTACAGCGTCAACACCGCCAGCGATTCGATGACGCTTCAGATCACCAGCTCCGCGCTGCCCTACGCCGACCTGACCGCGTGGGGCTTCATCAACATCGACAGTGTGGACCTGGCCGTGCCGACGGTCGCCTGAGAAACCGGATCGGTCAGCCCTCCAGCTTGTAGCCCAGGCCTCGCACCGTCACCAGTCGGACCGGGTTGGCCGGATCGGCCTCGATCTTGGACCGCAGCCGCTTAACGTGAACGTCGAGAGTTTTGGTGTCCCCGACGTAATCGGCGCCCCAGACCCGGTCGATCAACTGGCCGCGGGTCAGCACCCGGCCCTTGTTGCGCATCAGGAAGGCCAGCAGCTCGAACTCCTTGAGCGGCATCGGGATTGGCCGGCCCTCGACGCTGACAATGTGGCGTTCGATATCCATCCGCACCGGCCCGGCCTCGAGCACCGCCTCGCCGACATCGGCCTCACTGCCACGCCGCAGTACCGCGCGGATCCGGGCGATGAGTTCCCGGGCCGAATACGGCTTGGTCACATAGTCGTCGGCCCCCAGTTCCAGACCGAGTACCTTGTCGATCTCGCTGTCCCGGGCGGTGAGCATGATCACCGGGACACCGGAGCGTGCCCGCAGGTGCTTGCACACCTCGGTGCCGCTCATACCCGGCAGCATCAGGTCCAGCAGCACGATGTCGGCACCGGACCGGTCGAACTCGGCCAGCGCGGAGGGCCCGTCGGCCACCACGGTGGCCTCGAAGCCTTCCTTGCGGAGCAGATAGGCAAGTGGCTCGGCCAGCGACTCCTCGTCCTCGACGATCAACACCCGAATCACTGATCCTCCTGCTCTTCGTGGTCGTGGGCTTCCGGGCCGCCGTAGGCGGGAATGGACAACGTGAAGGTGGAACCGGTGCCGCGCTGACTCCACAGCCGGATGCTCCCGTTGTGGTTGGCGGCGACGTGCTTGACGATGGCCAAACCCAATCCGGTCCCCCCGGTGGCGCGCGACCGCGCCTTGTCGACCCGGAAGAACCGCTCGAAGACCCGTTCCTGGTCCTCCTGGGCGATACCGATGCCGCGGTCGGTCACCGCGATCTCCACCATGCCGCCGTTGCGCCGCCGGCTGATCGAGACCGTCGAATCTCGCGGCGAGTACGCGATCGCGTTGGAGATCAGGTTGGCGATCGCCGTGATCAGCAGCGCTTCGTCACCCAGTACCTTCAACCCGGTGGCATCATCGATCTTCACCGTGATGCCTTCCTTCTCGGCGACCACCTTATGTCGAGAAATCGCCTCCTGCACAACGGTATCCACGTCAACAGCAACCAGGTCGGGCAGCCGCTCGGCGCCCTGCAGCCGGGACAGTTCGATCAGCTCGCCGACCATGTTGGCGAGCCGCTGCGACTCGGTGTAGATCTTGCTGCCGAACCGCTGCACGGTCTCCGGGTCGTCGGTGGACTCCAGCAACGCCTCCGACAGCACCGCCATCGCCGCAACCGGCGTCTTGAGTTCGTGACTGACATTGGCGACGAAGTCGCGGCGACTGGCCTCCATGCGGACCTGCTCGGACTGGTCATCGAGGTAGACCACCGCCAGGCGCGGCGTCTGATCGCTCAGCAGGCGGATCGTGCCGTGCACCGCCAGACCGGCGCGCCGCCCGGCCAGACCGCGCGGGGCGGAAAGCTCCACCTCGGCGTCCTGGCCGGTGGCAAGGGTCCGCTGAGTGACTTTCCAGAGCCGGTCATCGAGCACACCCTCGCGCATCAGCCCCATCTCGGTGACGCGGCCGTTGATAACCGGCACACCGCGGGTGGAGTCGACCACCAGCACGCCGATCGGGGCTTTGGAGACCGCGCGCTGCAACAACTCCCCCGTCGTCAGTCGGGATTCGGTGTCGGCACTCCGGCGCCGTCGGGCCAGGGGAGCCATCCGCGCCAGGATCGCGCCGAGCGCGATACCCGCCAGTCCCACCAGGCCCGCGAGCGCGATCGCGCTAACACTCACACCGAGAGCGTACGCACCCGCCCGCCTCCCCAAAACACGGGCAACCTGCCGAACTGCGTCTTCAGGAAGCGTTCACCTGATGTTCCAGGATCCGTTCTATTTGGAGCCCTGGCTCGCGACGGCGGCAGCGCCGGCCGCGGCCGCCTCCGGATCGAGGTATGCGCCCCCGACGACCAGCGGCTTGAGATCGGCGTCGAGGTCGTACCGCAACGGAATACCGGTCGGGATGTTCAGGCCGACGACGTCCGCATCGGACATGCCGTCGAGGTACTTCACCAGTGCCCGAAGGGAATTGCCGTGAGCGGCGATCAGCACCGTCCTACCCGCCCGCAGACCCGTCGCGATGGTGCTCTCGAAGTACGGGACGAAGCGGGCCACCACGTCGGCGAGGCACTCGGTCAGCGGGCCGCCGTCGATCTCGGCGTAGCGGGGGTCGGCGTCCTGGCTGAACGTGCTGCCCCGTTCGATCGGTGGCGGTGGCGTGTCATAGGACCGTCGCCACGCCATGAACTGCTCCTCACCGTATTTGGCTTTGGTCGCCGCCTTGTCCAGGCCCTGCAGCGCGCCGTAGTGGCGTTCGTTGAGCCGCCAGTTGCGGTGCACCGGAATCCAGTGCCGGTCGGCCTTGTCCAGTGCGATGTTGGCGGTGTTGATGGCCCGGCGCAGCAGCGAGGTGTAGAGCACGTCGGGTAACCGGTCGAGGGCGCCGATCAACTCACCGGCGCGCGCGGCCTCGGCTCGGCCCTTGTCGGTGAGGTCGACGTCCACCCAGCCGGTGAACAGGTTGAGCGCATTCCACTGGCTTTCGCCGTGGCGGAGCAGGATCAGAGTGCAGTCGCCGTCAGCCATAGCCGAAGTGTCTCACGCTGGGGCTCAGCGTTTGTCGTGTTCGCCGCCGCCGGCGGGATCGGCATCGCCGTCCTCGATCAGATGCTCGAAGGCCTTCAGGTTCTTCAGCGACTCCCCGCGGGCCACCCGCCAGGCCCACTCCTTGCGGATCGAGGTGGCGAAGCCGAGCTCGAGCAGGGTGTTGAAGTCGTTGTTGACCGCTTCGACGACCTGCCCGAGCACCCGGTCGATCTCGTCGGCGTTGATCACGTCCAGGGCGATTCGCCCGATCAGGTAGATGTCGCCGATGTTGTCCAGGGTGTAGGCCACCCCGTAGAGCCGACGGTTGCGCTTGAGCAGGAAGCGGTAGACACCCTCGTGGTTCTCATCGGGCCGGCGGCAGACGAACGCCTCCACCCGCACCGAGTGCTCGCCGATGGACAGCAGGGTGTTGGTGACCAGCTTGCGCTCACCGGGCAGTTCGACGATGAGCCCCGGCAGCCCACCGTGGGCACCTTCGTAGCGGGTGAAGTTCAGTCCGTGCTCGGTGAGGGTTCGCTCGATCTCCTGACGCACCCGGCCCTCGACCTGACGCGGGTCGCCGGCCGTCACGCGCGCACCCCCCGCCGCATGGTCCAACGGCGGGCCGGCCGCCGGCCGGCCAGGTCGCGCGCGCCACGGTGGGTGCGGCGGTAGTCGGCGATGGCCCGCCCGTAGCTGGCCAGCAGGGCGTCGACACTTCGCTGCCAGGAGAATTGCGCCGCGTGGGCGATCGCCGCCCGGTGGAGGTCGTCGGCGTCGGAGTCCAGCAGCCCGGTGATCGCCTCGGCCCACCGCTGCGGGTCGTGACCGGCGACCAGGATGCCGCTGCCCCCGTCGTCGACGGCGACCGGCAGCCCGCCCACCGCGGCCGCGATCACCGGCGTGCCGCAGGCCTGGGCCTCCACCGCGACCAGGCCGAAGGACTCCGAGTAGCTGGGCACTGCGACCAGATCAGCCGCCCGGTAGACGTTGACGAGCTGCTCGCGGGCCTGGGGCGGCAGGAAGGTCACCCGGTCGGCGATACCGAGTTCCCCGGCCAGCCGCCGCAGGCCGTCTGGGGCGGCCGGCCCGCCGCCTTCGACGCGGCCGGAAGCGCCGCCGGCGACCACGACGTGCACCGGGCCCGCTGCGGTGGGGGGCACCAGAGCCGCCGCCCGCAGCAGCACGTCGGGGGCTTTCAGCGGCTGAATCCGGCCGACGAACGCCGCGATCGGTCCCGCGACCGGCAGCCCGAGAGCGGCCCGGGCCGCCGACCGGTCACCCGGGGTGAAGGTCTGCAGATCCACCCCCGGATGAACAACGTCGATGCGCGACCGGTCTGCCCCGTGCAGCGAAACCAATTGCTGCGCTTCGTCTTCGGTGTTGACGATGAGCCGGTCGGCCTCGTCGACCACCTGCTGTTCGCCCACTGAGCGCAACGGCGGCTCCGGAGCGTCACCGTCGGCCAGGGCCGCGTTCTTGACCGCGGCCAGGGTGTGGGCGGTGTGCACCAACGGGACCGCCCAGCGGTCGCGGGCCAGCCAGCCGACCTGACCGGACAGCCAGTAGTGCGAATGAACGATGTCGTAGTGGCCCGGCTCGTGATTGGCCTCGGCCCGCAGCACACCGGCGGTGAAGGCGCACAGTTGCGTCGGCAGGTCGTACTTGTCCAGACCCTCGAAGGGCCCGGCGACCACATTGCGCACCAGCACGCCCGGCGCCACCCGGACCGTGGGCGGGTCGGCCGAGGAGGTGGCCCGGGTGAAGATCTCGACGTCCACACCACGGGCGGCCATGTGTAGCGCGGTCTGCAGCACGTAGACGTTCATGCCGCCGGCATCGCCGGTGCCGGGTTGGGCCATCGGGGAGGTGTGCACCGAAAGCACCGCCACCCGCCGCGGCGGCGGACCGGCGTCGGTCAGGTCCCGGGGATGCCGCACCTGACCATCATGCCCGACAGCTGCGCCGGAAGCCGCCGCTGCTGGCTAGAGTCGGTGCGGTGAGCGCACCTCCAGAGGCCCACGCACGGGTCGCCGTGGTGACAGGTGCCAGTTCGGGTATCGGCGAGGCGACCGCGAGAATCCTTGCTGCCCAGGGTTTTCACGTTGTCGCCATGGCCCGCCGCGCCGACCGGATCGAGCGCCTGGCCGCCGAGATCGGCGGTACGGGCGTGGCCGGTGACGTCACCGACGAGCAGGCGGTGACGGCGCTGGCCCAGCGGTTGGAACGGGTCGACGTGCTGGTCAACAATGCCGGCGGGGCCAAGGGCCTGCAATCGGTCGCCGAGGCCGACCTCGACGACTGGCGCTGGATGTGGGAGACCAACGTGATCGGCACGTTGCAGGTCACCCGGGCGCTGCTGCCGGCGTTGATCGCCTCCGGCAACGGCCTGATCGTCACCGTCACCTCCATCGCCGCACTGGAGGTCTACGACGGCGGCGCCGGTTACACCGCCGCCAAACACGCCCAGGCCGCGCTGCACCGCACCCTGCGCGGTGAACTGCTCGGCAAACCGGTCCGGCTCACCGAGATCGCCCCGGGTGCGGTGCAGACGGAGTTCTCCCTGGTGCGATTCGGCGGCGACACCCAACGGGCCGACGCCGTCTACGCCGGCATCACGCCCCTGGTGGCGCGTGACGTCGCCGAGGTGATCGGCTTCGTCGCCGCCCGCCCGCCGCACGTCAACATCGACCAGATCGTCATCCGGCCCCGGGACCAGGCCAGCGCCAGCCGGTACAACCGCCGGACCGGCCAGCCCCCTCCCACCATCTAAAGTGCGCAGCCCACCAGCACCGGTTCGGGTACCAGGGTCACCCCGAAGGCGGCCAGCACTCCGTCGCGGACCGTGCGGGCCAGTGCCAGCACGTCCGCGGTGCTGGCCCCACCGCGATTGGTGAGGGCGAGTGCGTGTCTGGTGGACAACCGGCACCGGCCCGAGCCGGGAAATCCCTTGCCGAAACCCGCCCGCTCCACCAGCCAGCCGGCCGCCAGTTTGACTCCGCCGTCGGCCGGATAGTGCGGGACGGTGCCCGCCGACTGGGCGCGGATCGACGCAAAGTGCTCTTCGGACACAACCGGATTGGTGAAAAACGAACCGACACTCCAGGTGTCGTGGTCGTCCGGGTCGAGCACCATACCCTTGGCTGCACGCAGTGCCAGCACCGCGGCGCGCACCCGTTCGGGTCCGGTGCGGTCACCGACGGGGACACCGAGTGCGCCGGCCAGTTCGGCGTAGCGCACCGGGGCGGAGCGGCCATCCGGGTCCAAGGCGAACTCCACCTCCAGCACGGTGGCTGCCGCGGAGTGCTTGAGCACGCTGTGCCGGTAGCCGAACCCCAACTCCCCGGCGGGCACCCAGCGCACCGCGCCGCCGGGGCGGTCCAACAGCATGATCCGGGTCATCCAGTCGGCCACCTCGACGCCGTAGGCGCCGACGTTCTGCACCGGGGTCGCCCCGGCC
>VERS01000708.1 GCA_018882545.1 Mycobacterium sp. | reverse complement strand
CTGGTATACCGCGAGCTGGCTGACGTGGAGGCCGACGAGCTGGTGGTCACCGACACCATGCGGCAACGCAAGCAGGTCATGGAGGACCGCAGCGATGCCTTCCTGGCCCTGCCCGGGGGGATCGGAACGCTGGAAGAGTTCTTCGAGAGCTGGACTGCCGGGTACCTGGGAATGCACGGCAAACCGTTGGTCGTTCTTGACCCGCACGGTCACTACGACGGGCTCTTCAACTGGCTTGAATCGTTGGTGCGAAGCGGTTTCGTCGCACGAAGTGCGCTGGATCGGCTGGTGCTGACCCGCGATGTCGAGACGGCGCTGACCGCCTGCGGGGGCTTGGAGAGGAGCCAAACCCATGGGCACACCCCCCACTGACGACGGCATCAACTCGGTCGGGTTGCTCGATCTGGCGACCCGGCTGCCCGCGGTCGTCGCGGACGCTCCGGTCATCCTGCGCGGGGTTCTGACCGGACTGTTGGCGTTGCCGACTTCGAAAACGTCGATCGGCAGCGTTTTTCAGAATCGTGCGGCTCGCTACGGCGACCGCGTCTTCATCCGGTTCGGCGACCAGCAGATCACCTACCGGCAAGCCAACGAGACCGCAAACCGCTACGCCGCGGTACTGGCCGACCACGGTGTACGCCGCGGTCACGTGGTCGGCATCATGCTGCGCAACTCCCCGGATGCGGTGTTGACCATGCTGGCGGCGGTCAAGTGCGGGGCGGTGGCGGGGATGCTGAACCATCACCAGCGCGGCGACGTACTGGCGCACAGCATCGCTCTACTCGACGCGACCGTGGTGGTCTGCCAGGCCGACCTCGTCGAGCCCATCGAGGACTGCCGGACGGAGGTGGTCGGCGGAAGGACCCCGACCGAAGCCCTGCTCACCATCGAGGATCTCGCCAAACTCGCCGGGGGAAAGCCGGCCGGCAATCCGCCCTCGGCCTCGCAGGTCCAGGCCAGGGAGCCTGCGTTCTACATCTTCACCTCCGGAACCACCGGGCACCCCAAAGCCAGCGTGATGACCCACCACCGCTGGCTGCGGGCGCTCGCCGCGTTCGGCGGATTGGGTCTGCGGCTCCGGGCAGACGACACGCTGTACTGCCCGTTGCCGCTCTATCACAACAACGCCTTGACGGTGGCGATGTCCTCAGTGATCAACACCGGCGGCACGCTGGCCCTCGGCAGGACCTTCTCGGCGTCCCGGTTCTGGGATGAGGTGATTGAGATGGAGGCCACCGCCTTCGTCTACATCGGCGAACTCTGCCGATATCTGCTCAATCAACCGCCCCGCGACACCGACCGGGCCCACAAGGTCCGGGTCGTGGCCGGCAACGGATTGCGACCCGAGATCTGGGACGAGTTCACCGCCCGGTTCGGTATCGGCCGGGTCGCGGAGTTCTACGCTGCCAGTGAGGGCAACACCGCGTTCATCAACATCTTCAACGTCCCCAAGTCGACCGGGATAAACCCGCTGCCGCTGGCGTACGTGGAATACGACCCGGAAACCGGTGACCCGTTGCGAGGAGCCGACGGTCGGTTGCGCCGCGTCCCGTCCGGGCAGCCCGGGTTGCTGATCAGCCCGGTGAGCCGCCTGGCACCGTTCGACGGCTACAC
>VERS01000707.1 GCA_018882545.1 Mycobacterium sp. | reverse complement strand
AGTACGGGCCGACCCTGGTCACCGGGTTCGCCCGCATCCACGGCCATCCGGTCGGGATCGTCGCCAACAACGGCGTGCTGTTCGGTGAATCCGCGGTCAAAGGAGCGCACTTCATCCAACTGTGCGACAAGCGGACCATCCCCCTGGTCTTTCTGCAGAACATCACCGGCTTCATGGTCGGCCGCGACTACGAGGCCGGTGGCATCGCCAAACACGGGGCCAAGATGGTCACTGCGGTGGCCTGCGCGCGGGTGCCCAAACTGACCGTGGTGATCGGCGGTTCCTACGGTGCCGGTAACTACTCGATGTGCGGGCGGGCCTACTCGCCGCGGTTCCTGTGGATGTGGCCCAACGCCCGCATTTCGGTGATGGGCGGTGAACAGGCCGCCGCGGTATTGGCCACCGTCGGCGGTGAGATGACACCCGAGGACGAGGAGGCGTTCAAGGCCCCCATCCGTGCCCAGTACGAGGAGCAGGGCAATCCCTACTATTCCACCGCACGGTTGTGGGACGACGGGGTCATCGACCCTGCCGACACCAGAACCGTTCTGGGGCTGGCACTTTCGGTTGCCGCAAACGCGCCGGTCGAGCCGATCTCCTACGGCGTCTTCCGGATGTGAGCATGACAGTCTTCGATACCGTTCTGGTAGCCAACCGCGGCGAGATCGCCGTCCGTGTCATCCGCACACTGAAGGCCATGGGTATCCGGTCGGTGGCGGTCTACAGCGATGCCGACGCCCGCGCCCGGCACGTCACCGAGGCTGATATCGCGGTGCGCATCGGTCCGCCGCCGGCCCGCCAGAGCTATCTGGATGTCGATGCCGTCGTCGCCGCGGCGCTGCGAACCGGAGCGCAGGCGGTGCATCCCGGGTACGGATTCCTCTCGGAGAACGCGGTTTTCGCCGCTGCACTGCAACAAGCCGGACTGGTCTTCATCGGTCCTCCCGCAGCCGCCATCGCCACCATGGGCGACAAGATCGCCGCGAAGGCCGCGGTGTCGGCCTTCGGCGGTCCGGTCGTGCCAGGGATCGCCGAACCGGGACTGTCCGACACCGATCTCATCGACGCGGCGGCCGAGGTCGGCTTCCCGGTTCTGGTCAAACCGTCGGCCGGCGGCGGCGGCAAGGGCATGCGCCGCGTCGACGACCCCGCCGATCTGCCGGCCGCTCTGGCGTCGGCCCGCCGGGAGGCCGGAGCGGCGTTCGGGGACGACACCTTGTTCCTGGAGCGATTCGTTCTGCGCCCCAGGCACATCGAGGTACAGGTGCTTGCCGACACCCACGGCACCGTGCTGCATCTGGGTGAACGGGAGTGCAGTCTGCAGCGACGCCACCAGAAGGTCATCGAGGAGGCGCCCTCGCCGCTGCTCGACGCCGTCACCCGTGCGCGCATCGGTGCGGCCGCCTGCGACACCGCCCGCAGCGTCGATTACGTCGGCGCGGGAACGGTCGAGTTCATCGTCTCCGCCGACCGGCCCGACGAGTTCTTCTTCATGGAGACGAACACCCGACTGCAAGTGGAGCACCCGGTCACCGAGCTGGTCACCGGCTGGGATCTGGTCGAGTGGCAGGTCCGGATCGCCGCCGGGCAACCGCTGACCGTCGGCCAGGACGAC
>VERS01000111.1 GCA_018882545.1 Mycobacterium sp. | reverse complement strand
GTGTACGTCGGCGAGTTTGTGTTTGATGGCCTGGTAACCGCCGATCGGACGGCCGAACTGGGTGCGCTGTTTGGCGTGGTCCACCGACATCTCCAGCATCGCCTGGCCGGCGCCGAGCAGTTGCGCCGTGGTGGCCAGCGCACCGAAGTCGAAGGCCCGGTCGGTGTCGGCCCGCCACTGGTCACCGACCGCCCGCACCTGGAACAGCTGCCTGGCGGGATCGACTGACGGGTGGCCCGCCGAGGGCGCTGCCGCCGCGACCACGCCGTCCCCGGCCAGCAACGTCAGCCCGGCGAACTCGGCGTCGAGGGCCAACGGAACCATCGGCGGCATCGCCACCGTCGTGATCAGATCCCCGGCCGCCAGTGCGGCTGAGCGGTCGTCGCCGGCCAGCAGCAGCGGCGCGACGGCGATGGACTCGACCACCGGACCGGGAACGCACCAGCGGCCCAGACGTTCGACGGCGACGACGAGGTCCACCGGATGTGCACCGACTCCGCCGAACTCCTCGGCCACACCCAGAGCCGTGATCCCCAGATCGGCCAGTCGCGTCCACACCGCGCGGGCCGCCCCGGCGTCGCCCTTGTTCCAGGCCCGCACGGCGGCTGGTAGGTCGGCATCGGCCAGCGCGGCGTCGATGCTGGCGGCAAACTGGCGCTGCTCGGCGTCGAGGGCGAAGCGCATCAGGCTCTAGCCCCTTCCCGGGGCAGGCCGAGCAACCGTTCGGCGATGATGTTGCGCTGAACTTCGTTGGTACCGGCATAGATCGGACCACCGAGAGCGAACAGCAGGCCATCTGTCCACGGTCCGGCCAACTCCCCGTCCGGTCCCCGCACGTCCAGGGCGGTCTGGTGCAGGGTGACATCGAGTTCTGACCAGAACACCTTGGTGACCGAGGACTCCACGCCGAGTTCGCCGCCCTCGGCCAGTCGGGTCACCGTGCCGAAGGTGTGCAACCGGTAGGCCTGCGCTTTGATCCAGGCGTCGGCGACCCGGTCGGCCGTGGCAGGGTCTCCGCCGAGATCCCGCCAGGCCCGGACCAGCCGCTGGGCCGGGGCCATGAACCGGGCCGGACTGCGCAGTGACATCCCCCGTTCGTTGCTGGCGGTGCTCATCGCCGCCCGCCAACCGTCGTGCACCCCGCCGATGACATCGCGGTCCGGCACGAAGACGTCGTCGAGGAAGATCTCCCCGAAACCGGTCTCCCCGCCGAGTTGCTCGATCGGGCGAACGGTGACGCCGTCAGCTTTGAGGTCGAACATCAGATAGGTCAGCCCACGGTGACGTTGGGCCTCGGGGTCGGACCGGAACAACCCGAAGGCCCAGTCCCCGAACGGCGCCCGGCTGCTCCAGATCTTCTGCCCGTTCAGCACCCAGCCGCCGTCGACCCGGGTGGCGGTGGAGCGCAGAGCGGCCAGATCGCTACCGGACTCCGGTTCCGACCAGGCCTGCGCCCAGATCTGTTCGCCGCTAGCCATTTTCGGCAGGATCCGGTCCCGCTGCTCCTCGGTTCCGTGGGCGAACAGGGTCGGGGCCAGCATCGAGGTTCCGTTCGCACTGGCCCGGCCGGGCGCGCCGGCCTGGAAGTACTCCTCCTCGAAGACCACCCACTGCAGCAGGGTGGCGTCGCGACCGCCGTAGTGCCGCGGCCAGGTGACCACCGACCATCCGGCGTCGAAAAGGACTCTGTCCCAGTGGCGGTGCTGTGCGAAGCCCTCGGCTGTGTCGTAGGACCTCGTCGGGAACTCATCGGTGTTGGCGGCCAGGAAGGACCGAGCTTCGTCGCGAAAGGCGCAGGTGGCCTCGTCGTAGTCGAGGTCCATCACGCCGGTCCCCCCTCGGCGGTCCTGTCCGTCGCGGCCGTCTCCCGCAGCACGGTCTTGAGGACTTTCCCGCCGGCATTGCGGGGCAGCACGTCGACGAAGACCACCGATCGCGGCGCTTTGAAGTTGGCCAGATGCTTACGGCTGTAGTCGATTACGGTCTGCTCGTCGAGATCCGAACCGGGGCGGCGCACCACGAACGCGCGGCCCACCTCGCCGAGGCGCTGCTCGGGCACGCCGATCACCGCGACGTCGGCGACACCGTCGAGGCGGGCCAGTGCCTGTTCCACCTCGGCGGGATAGACGTTGAACCCTCCGCAGATGTACATGTCCTTGAGTCGGTCGGTGATCCGCAGATTCCCTGCGGCGTCGAGGGTTCCGATGTCACCGGTGTGCAGCCAGCCGTCGGCGTCGATCGCCGCCGCGGTGGCCTCGGGATCGTCGAGATAGCCCAGCATGACGTTGGGTCCGCGCAACATGACCTCACCCTCGCCGCCGCCCTCGGCACCCTCGGGGACGGCGATGCGCAACTCGAAGCCGGCCATCGGCCGCCCGCAGGTGGTGGCCACCGTCACCGGGTCGTCCTCGGCACGGCACATGGTGCCGAATCCACTGGCCTCGGTCAGACCGTAGGCCGTCAGGACGATGTCGAAGTCCAACTCGCTTTGCATCCGCTCGATCAGCACCACGGGAACGGTGGCCGCGCCGGTGACGGCGAAACGCAGCGAACTCAGGTCGTGACTCGGCCGGGACGGATGGTCCAGCAGCGTCTGGTAGATCGTCGGCGGTCCGGGCAGCACCGTGATTCGGTGCTCCGCAACGGCCTGCATGGCTTGTTCGGGGTCGAAGGTCAGCTGTGGGATGAGGGTCGCCCCGGTCTGCAGGCAGGCCAGGATCCCGGCCTTGTAGCCGAAGTTGTGGAAAAACGGGTTGATGCAGAGGTAGCGGTCGGCGCTGGTGATCTGACCGCAAGCCGCCCAGGACGCCGAGGCCGACAGCGACTGCCGGTGGGCGCACAACACCCCCTTGCTGCGTCCGGTGGTGCCGGAGGTGAACAGGATGTCGGAGACGTCGTCGGGACCGACCGCGGCTGCGCGCGCATCGACCTCCGACGGCGGAACCTGCGGCCCGGCCAGGAACTGCTCCCAGCTCCCGGGCTCTGCGCCGCGGTCGGCTTCGACCGGCACCCGCACCATGTGGCGCAACGCGGGTAGCGCGCTCAGATCCAGGCCGGCGGGCCGGTCGGTGCCCAGGAAGGGCCCCATCGCGATCAGCAGGGTGGCCTTCGCGCGGTGCAGGATGTCGGCGGCCTCCTCGGCGGTGTAGCGGGTGTTCAGCGGAACCAGCACAGCCCCGGCGTAGTGGATTGCCAGGCAGCTGACCACCCAGTGCCAGGTGTTGGGCGACCAGATCGCTACCCGGTCGCCGGGTTGCACGCCGAGCCCGGCGATCGCGGCGGCGGTACGGCGCACCTCCTCGTGCAGTTCGGCGAAGGTGAAACTGCGCTCGGCGGTGATCAGGGCGGCGTGGTCGGCGAAGTCGTAGGCCATTCGATCCAGCACGGCGGGTGTGGTCAGTGGGTGGGCGCTCATTGCTGCTCCTACCTGGCCGCAGGGCTGACAAAGCAAGTGCTTGGTAGGTTAGCCTACAGGGGTGGACGTCGACGACTTCCGGGCTGAGGTTCGGCACTGGCTCGCTGAGAATCTGGTCGACGGGTTCGCCGAACTCAAGGGACTCGGCGGTCCCGGCCGGGAGCACGAGGCCTTCGAGGAGCGACTGGCCTGGAACCGCCACCTGGCCGGGGCCGGACTGACCTGTCTGGGGTGGCCGGTCGAACATGGCGGCCGCGGGCTGTCCGTCGCGCACCGGGTCGCCTTCTACGAGGAGTACGCCCGCGCCGATGCACCCGACAAGGTCAACCACCTCGGCGAGGAACTCGTCGGCCCGACCCTGATCGCGTACGGAACCGAGGAGCAGCAGCGCCGATTCCTGCCGGCGATCCGGGAGGTGACCGAGTTGTGGTGCCAGGGTTATTCCGAGCCAGGGGCGGGCAGCGACCTGGCCAACGTCTCGACATCGGCGACCCTCGATGAGGCGACCCAACAGTGGGTGATCAACGGTCAGAAGGTGTGGACCTCGCTGGCGCACTGGGCGCAGTGGTGTTTTGTGCTGGCCCGGTCGGAGAAGGGCTCCAAACGACACGCCGGGCTGTCCTATCTCCTTGTGCCGCTGGATCAACATGGGGTGGAGATTCGTCCGATCGTGCAGCTCACCGGCGATTCGGAGTTCAACGAGGTGTTCTTCACCGACGCGCGCACCGACGCCGGCATGGTGGTCGGTGAGCCCGGTGACGGCTGGCGGGTTGCGATGTCGACGCTGATGTTTGAACGCGGTGTGTCCACGTTGGGCCAGCAGATCCGTTACGCGCGTGAACTTTCCGGTCTGGTGGAGGTCGCCAAGAACTCCGGTGCCATCGACGACCCGGTGATCCGCGAGCGGCTCACCCGGGCCTGGGCCGGACTGCAGACCATGCGTTCCTACGCGCTGGCGACCATGGACGAGGACGACGACGGTCGGGGCGCCGGAGAAGACTCGGTGTCCAAGCTGCTGTGGGCAAATTGGCACCGGGACCTGGGTGAGTTGGCCATGGAGATCCGGGGCAAGGCGGGGCTAATCCTGGTCGGCGATGAGTTCGACGAGTGGCAGCGGCTGTATCTGTTCTCCCGGGCGGACACCATCTACGGCGGCTCCAACGAGATCCAGCGCAACATCATCGCCGAACGGGTGCTCGGACTGCCGCGGGAGGTCAGGAACTGATGGTGTCACTGTCCGTGCCGCCACCCGAGGTCGCCGGCCACGGACTGCTCGACGGCAAGGTCGTTGTGATCACTGCGGCGGCGGGCACGGGTATCGGCTCGGCGACCGCGCGGCGGGCGCTGCTCGAGGGTGCCGATGTGATGGTCTCCGACCATCACGAGCGACGGCTCACCGAGACCCGGGATGCTTTGACGGCGTTGGGATTCGGCCGGGTGGAGAGCGTGGTCTGCGATGTGACGTCCGCAGCCCAGATCGACGCGTTGATCGCCTCCACCACCGCCCGGTTCGGCCGCCTCGACGTCCTGGTCAACAACGCCGGCCTGGGCGGTCAGACACCGGTGATCGACATGACCGACGAGGAGTGGGACCGCGTCCTGGCCGTCACGCTCACCTCGGTCATGCGCGCGACCCGCGCGGCGCTGGCCTACTTTCGCGACGCGGGCCACGGCGGCGCCATCGTCAACAACGCCAGCGTGCTGGGCTGGCGGGCCCAACACTCGCAGTCCCACTACGCAGCCGCCAAGGCCGGGGTGATGGCCCTGACCCGATGCAGCGCCGTCGAAGCCGTCGAGTACGGGGTGCGGATCAATGCGGTGTCGCCCAGTATCGCCAGACACCGGTTCCTGGAGAAGACCAGTTCGACCGAACTGCTCGATCGGCTCTCCGAACAGGAGGCGTTCGGCCGGGCCGCCGAGCCGTGGGAGGTCGCGGCCACGATCGCCTTCCTGGCAAGTGACTATGCCAGTTATCTGACCGGTGAAGTGATTTCGGTATCGAGCCAGCATCCATGAGTACACCGGCCACCCGCCGCGAGGAGTTGCTCGAACTGGCCGCGACGATGTTCGCCGAGCGGGGGCTTCGGGCCACCACTGTTCGGGACATCGCCGACGCGGCCGGCATCCTCTCGGGGAGCCTGTATCACCACTTCTCCTCCAAGGAGGAGATGGTCGACGAGGTGTTGCGCGGTTTTCTGGACTGGCTGTTCGACCGCTACCAACGGATCATCGACACCGAACCCAACCCACTGGCGCGGTTCACGGGGCTGTTCATGGCCTCCTTCGACGCGATCGAGAACCATCACGCCGAGGTGGTCATCTACCAGGACGAGGCCAAGCGGTTATCTGGCCATCCGCGGTTCGGCTATGTCGAGGAACTCAACCGGCGGCAACGCAGGATGTGGGTCGAGGTCCTCACCGAAGGCATCACCCAGGGCTACTTCCGTCCGGACATCGACGTCGACCTGGTGTACCGGTTCATCCGTGACACCACCTGGGTATCCGTGCGCTGGTATGAGCCCGGCGGCCCACTGACCGCCGAACAGGTTGGTCAGCAGTACCTGTCGATCGTCCTCGGTGGTATCACCGTCGGCACACGGGAGACGACATGAGTGAGGCCTTTGTCATCGACGCGGTCCGCACCGCGGTCGGAAAGCGTGGGGGTTCGCTGGCCGGGATCCACCCCATCGACCTCGGCGGGTACGCCTTCCGGGGGATCTTCGACCGCACCGGCGTCGACCCGGCCGCCGTCGACGACGCCATCGTGGGCTGCGTCGACGCGGTCGGAGGTCAGGCCGGCAATATCGGACGGCTGACCTGGCTGGCCGCGGGCTATCCCGAAGAGGTGCCCGGCGTCACCGTCGATCGCCAGTGCGGATCCAGCCAGCAGGCCATCTCCTTCGGAGCGCAGGCGATCATGGCCGGCACCGCGGACCTGATCCTGGCCGGCGGCATGCAGAACATGAGCCAGATACCGATTTCCTCGGCGATGATCGTCGGACGGGAGTTCGGCTTCACCACGCCCACCGCCGAATCCAGGGGTTGGCTGGCGCGTTACGGCGATCAGGAGATCTCGCAGTTCCGCGGAGCGGAGATGATCGCCCAGAAGTGGGACATCTCCCGGGAAGACATGGAGCGCTGGGCGTTGTCGAGCCACCAACGGGCGTTCGCCGCGATCGACGGCGGCCATTTCCGCAACGAGATCGTCCCGGTCGAGGGTTTCGCGGTCGATGAAACCCCAAGGCAGACAACGCTGGAGAAGATGGCTTCGCTGCAGACGCTGACCGCGGGCGGCCGACTGACGGCGGCGGTGGCCAGCCAGATCTCCGACGGGGCGAGCGCTGTGCTGCTGGCATCTGCGCAGGCGGTCAAAGACCACGGCCTGACTCCGCGCGCCCGGATCCACCACATCAGCTGCCGGGGAGCCGACCCGGTGTTCATGCTGACCGGGCCCATACCCGCCACCCGCTACGCCCTGGATAAGACCGGACTGTCCATC
>VERS01000706.1 GCA_018882545.1 Mycobacterium sp. | reverse complement strand
CCCTGGGGGCAATCACCGCGAGCACTGCGACGGCAGCCGCCGACAGCGGGGTCAACTGGGACGCCCTCGCCCAGTGCGAGTCCGGCGGCAACTGGGCGATCAATACCGGTAACGGCTACTACGGCGGTTTGCAGTTCAGCCCGGCGACCTGGCGGGCCAACGGCGGGGTCGGGATGCCCCATCAGGCCTCCCGTGAGCAGCAGATCCGGGTCGCCGAGAATGTGCTGCGCACCCAGGGCATCGGTGCCTGGCCGACCTGTGGGAAGAAAGCCGGGAACACGGTCTTCGCGGTTTCGCCGTCCGCCGGGGCGGCCCCCGCCCCGGCGGCCGGCGGCTGCCAGGGTATGGGACGCGGCCCGTTGGGATTGATCGACTGGGGCCAAATGTGTACCGCCTTGACCGACCCGGGCAAGGCCTTCGCCAACGCACTGGGCATCCGGTAAGTACCGAGTCCAAAAGGGCGCCGGTAGTGCTGCCAGCGGGGGTTTCCACTGAGGCCGTAGCCGCCGCGGCGATTTTGGCCCACCCGCCCGCCACGCCACACCGACGCCAACACTCGGGGCCACCGCGAAAGGGCCGACCCGCCAAGACAAACGCCGTTGGTGCTCGGAGGTCGGGAATATGGTGCCGGGAATATGGTGTTCAGTGCATCATCGTTCATCGGACGAGTGGGCAGTCCCGCTATTGCACTGGGCGCCGGAGCATGCCTCGGCGTGATCGGTGCCGGGCCGACGTGGGCGGCACCAGAGGAATCCACCTCGGCTGAGGGTTCAGACACATCCGCGACGCGGCCATCAGTCGGGGCGCGACGGGGAGTGGAGCTGCGGAGAGCGCCAGCGGTCCAGGGGCCACGTGCGATGTCAAAGATCCGGCAGGATCAACGCCCGGCCGAGGACCCCACCTACCTGCTGCCGGCCTTCCAGGAAGCGCCGTCCGCCGCGATCTCCCGCGGTTCGGCCGTGCGGCAAGCAGACCCGGTCGGCGCTGCCGAACCTGAAACTGCTATCCGGATGCTTCCGGCCCCGGCCGGCCCGGCGCTCTTCGTCCCGTCTACGCCGCCGGCCTCGGTGCCGCCCAGCGCTTAGGGACGTTGGCGGTGCGCAGCCTCCACGGCACCGTGTCGGTGATCGACACCGGTTTGATCGGGACTTCGACCAATCCTGTAATTGCCCAGATCCAGGTCGGCGGCGATCCGGTCTCGTTGGCGCTCAACCCCGCCGGGACGCGTGCTTACGTAGCGAGAGCCAGCGCCAACGCGGTGTCGGTCATCGACACCGCCACCAACGCGGTGATCGCCACTGTTCCCGTCGGGCAAGACCCGGGGGCGGTGGTGGCCACCGCCACTCGCGCTTACGTGACCAACGTCGGTAGTGGCACGGTGTCGGTCATCGACATCGCTTAAGCCGCGGTGTTGCCGGTGGTGTCGATCAGCCCGGCGACGGTGAGTGTGGCCGAGGGCAATTCGGGGTCCAAGACGGTCAGTTTCGCGGTGAGTCTGTCGGGGTCCCCGACCGGGGGGCCGGTGACGGTGAACTGGGCCACCGCCAACGGCACCGCCACGGCCGGTCACCTGGGGCGAATACGGGTACGGCTCGGTGGTCCCCTGGGGCAGCGCCGCTTACGG
>VERS01000110.1 GCA_018882545.1 Mycobacterium sp. | reverse complement strand
CCCTGCTGCTGTCGGCCCTGCCGGAGGGTTACCGCGCCCGCGAGCAGGCCCCCGGCGAATACCTGGTGGAGGGCACCATCGACCCGCAGGTGCTGGCGACGGTGACGGCCTGGTGTGCCCGGCTGAACATCCTGGCCACCGACATGCGCGTCGAGCAGCGCAGCCTCGAGGACGTCTTCCTCGACCTGACCGGTAAGGAATTGCGGTCATGACCGACCTGTTCGCCGCCGGCACCTTCACCCCCGATCCCCGGCCGAACACGGTGGGTCGGATGCTGGCCGCCCAATACGCCCTGGATCTGAAACTGTTGCTGCGCAACGGCGAACAACTGCTGCTGACGATGTTCATCCCGATCACCCTGCTGATCGGGCTCACGCTGCTGCCGCTGGGGTCCTTCGGCGAACCGCGGGTGGCGGTGTTCATCCCGGCGATCATGGCGCTGGCGGTGATCTCGACGGCCTTCACCGGGCAGGCCATCGCGGTGGCGTTCGACCGCCGCTACGGCGCCCTCAAACGGCTCGGCGCCACCGCGCTGCCGGTCTGGGGAATCATCGCCGGCAAGGTGCTGGCCGTGGTGACGGTGGTGTTCCTGCAGGCGATTCTGCTGGGCGGGATCGGACTGGCGCTGGGTTGGCGCCCACCGATCGCCGGGCTGCTGCTGGGCGCGGTCATCATCGCGCTGGGCACGGCGACCTTCGTCGCGATGGGTCTGCTGCTGGGCGGCACCCTGCGGGCCGAGATCGTGCTGGCGGTGGCCAACCTGCTGTGGTTCGTCTTCGCCGGACTCGGCGCCCTCACCCTGGAATCGGGAACCATCCCGCCGGCGCTGTCCTGGGTGGCCCGGCTCACCCCGGCCGGCGCCCTGGCCGAGGCGCTCGCGCAGGCCGTCGGGGTTCCGGTGTCGGTGGACTGGTTCGGCGTTGCGGTGCTGGCGGTGTGGGGAGCGATCTCGGCGGCGGCGGCCTTGCGCTGGTTCCGGTTCACCTGATCGCTAGGATTGCGCAGGTGGGCGTACGCCGGATCTTCCTGCAGGTGGTGGACCGGCTTCCGCTGCCCAGCCTGCGCACCCAGCGCGTCATCGCCGCGGTCGGCCTGCTCAGCCAGGCTCTGATCTCGGTCACCGGAGCCATCGTCCGGGTCACCGCATCGGGTCTGGGCTGCCCGACCTGGCCGCAGTGCTTCCCGGGCAGTTTCACCCCGGTCCCGCACGCCGAGGTCCCGGTGATCCATCAGGCCATCGAATTCGGCAACCGGTTGCTGACCTTCGTCGTGGTCCTCACCGCCATCGCCGTGGTGCTGGCGGTGACCCGCGCCCGGCGCCGGCGGGAGGTGCGCTTCTACGCCTGGCTGATGCCGGCCTCGACCGTCCTGCAGGCGATTATCGGCGGCATCACCGTGCTCACCGGCCTGCTGTGGTGGACGGTGGCGATCCACCTCCTGGTGTCGATGGCCATGGTCTGGGTGGCCACCCTGCTCTTTGTCAAGATCGGCGAGCCTGATGACGCCGTCCCCAGCGACGCCGTACCGAATCCGCTGCGCCAGTTGACCGTTCTGAGCGCGCTGATGCTGAGCGCGACACTGATCAGCGGAACCATGGTCACCGGCGCCGGCCCGCACGCCGGCGACAAGAGTCTTGAGCGCCCCGTCCCGCGCCTGGGGATCGAGATCGTCACCCTGGCCCACGCCCACGCCACCCTGCTGGTGGGCTATCTGAGCCTGCTGGTCGGCCTGGGCGCCGGCCTGCTGGCGGTCCGGGCGCCCCGGTCGGTCCGCAAGCGGCTGACGGTGTTGCTCGCCCTGGTCGCGACGCAGGCACTGGTCGGGATGGTGCAGTACCACACCGGCATCCCCGCGGCGCTGGTGGCGCTGCACGTCGCCGGCGCGGCGGCGTGTACCGCGGGCACCGCGGCGCTATGGGCGGCGATGCGACCGCGGACCCAGACCGAGCCGCTCGCACGCCGACTCGACCTGCAGCGCGAAGCTGCGCTGCCGTAGTCCGCGGGTGGCCTCGTCGAGCTGACCCCAGCCCAGCGATGGCTCGATCAGCTCGAGCTCCAGCAGCACCGCATCCCCTCTTGTTGCGCCGCCAATGAGATCCACACGGGCATAGAGCAATTCGTCGCGGCGTAGGCCGAGCACCGACGCGGCGGCATCCAGGACCGCATAGCCGAAATCCCATAACTCGAAGTCGGGGTCGGACGGACTGAGACTCTCGGCGGCGTAGGTCCCCGATTCGTGCAGTGCGGGCTGCCCGCCTTCCGGGGGCAGGATCGGTGCCTTGCCGAACGCGTGCGACTGCTCCCCGCCCAAGAACACCAGTGCCGTCTCGCCGCCCTCCACCCGGGCGTCGTAGGGCTGAACCAACACGCTGCGGCCGGCTTCCAGCAGCGTCGCGGCGTGCGCAGCCGCCGCGGCCGGGTCGGTGAATCGCAGCGTGTCGATGCTGCCGGCGCCGATCGCCGGCTTGACCACCGTTTCCCCGGGCGGTAGCGACACCGACTCGCCCGGTTCGACGAACGACGACGGCACCGTCGGGATACCCGCGGCGGCCAGATCGGCCAGGTAGTGCTTGTCACTGTTCCATGCCACCACCGCCGGCGCGTTGAGCAGATTGCGCACCCGGGCGGTCCAGGCCAGGAACTCGGGGCGCCGCTCGGCGTAGTCCCAGGCGGCCCGCAGGATCACCAGATCGGCCCGCTCGGTGTCCGGGTCGTCCCACGGCAGCCACCGGGCATGCAGACCCCGCTGCCGCAGCGCGCCGACCAGGCCGGCGTCGTCGCCGTCGCCGTCGGGGAGCTGGCGGCACGATGCCAACACGATGCGCGGATGGAAGATATCGGGCCGGGCCAGCTTCACAGCGGGGATGATAGGCGACATGCACGTGGTCGAAGTTGCCGAGACCGGCGGCCCGGAGGTTCTGCGCTACGTCGAGCGGCCAACGCCCTCCCCCGGTCCGCGGGAGGTCCTGATCCAGGCCGACGCCATCGGCGTCAACTACATCGACACCTACTTCCGGTCCGGGCAGTACCCGCGGGAGTTGCCCTTCGTCGTCGGCCAGGAGGTCTGCGGAACGGTGGCCGCGGCCGGCGAGGACGTGGCGGCGATCAACGTCGGCGACCGCGTGGTGACCGCCAGCGCCGTCGGCGCATACGCCGAATACTGCATCGCCCCAGCTGATTTCGTGGCCTACGTCCCCGACACCGTCCAATCCGACGCCATCGCCTCAGCTCTGCTTAAGGGGATGACGGTGCACTACCTGATCAAGTCGGTCTACCAGGTGGCGCCCGGGGACTGGCTACTGGTGCACGCCGGCGCGGGCGGGGTGGGACTGATCCTGACCCAGTGGGCCACCAGCATCGGCGCGCGGGTCATCACCACCGCCTCGACACCGGAGAAGGCCGAACTGTCCCGGCAGGCCGGCGCGGCGGAGGTGCTCGACTATCCGGTCGACGCCGCCGGGTTCGCCCAGCGGGTCCGGTCGCTGACCGACGGGGCCGGGGTGGCCGCGGTCTACGACGGGGTTGGTAAGTCGACCTTCGAGGCCAGCCTGGCCAGTCTGGCGGTCCGGGGCACCCTGGCACTGTTCGGCGCGTCCAGCGGACCGGTGCCGCCGGTGGATCCGCAACGGCTCAACGCCGCCGGGTCGGTGTATCTGATCCGCCCGAACCTGGCCCACTTCATCCGAACGCCGGACGAATTCGCCTGGCGCGCCGGGGAACTGATGGACGCAATCGCCGACGGTTCGCTTCAGATCACCGTGGGTGGGCACTACCCGCTGGCCGAAGCTCAGCGGGCCCATGCGGATCTGCAGGGCCGCCGCACCACCGGTTCCATCGTCCTGCTGCCCTAACCGCTGACGCCAACCCCGCGAGCAGACACAAAAGTTCCCCAGTTACGGCGTGTCGAGCGTCGTTTGTGTCTGCTCGCGCAGGTTCGCGAAGGTGTCAGCCGAACAGCAGCGGCAGCGGAATCACCGAGTCCACCGCCAGCGCGCAGAAGACCGCAGCCAGATAGTTATTGGAGTGCAGGAACAGCCGCAGCGGCTTGACCGCCTCACCGCGCAGCACCCCGGCGTGCAACCGGTGCGCCAAGCTCAGGAACCAGGCCCCGGCCACCACCGCGACCGCGGCATAGAGCCAACCGGCCGCCGGAATGAGCGCCAGGGAGGCGGCGACGGTGAGCCAGGTGTAGATGGTGATCTGGCGGGTGACCTGACGTTCGGTGGCGACCACCGGCAGCATCGGCACGCCCGCGGCGGCGTAGTCGGCTTTGTATTTCATCGCCAGCGCCCAGGTGTGCGGCGGGGTCCAGAAGAAGATGATCGCGAACATCACCAGGGCCTGCCAGCCGATCGTCCCGGTCACCGCAGACCAGCCGATCATCACCGGCATGCACCCGGCCGCGCCGCCCCACACCACGTTCTGGGAGGTCCGCCGTTTGAGCAGCAGTGTGTAGACCAGCACGTAGAACGCGATGGTGGCCGCAGCCAGATGGGCCGAGAGCAGGTTGGTGGTCCACCACAACCAGAAGAACGAGGCGACCGAGAGCCCTATGCCGAAGACGAAGGCGTGGCTGCGCGGCACCGCCGCCCGGGCCAGGGGCCGCCCAGCCGTGCGCTTCATGACCTTGTCGATGTCGGCGTCGGCGACACAGTTCAGGGTGTTGGCCCCGCCGGCGGCCAGCAGCCCGCCGAAGAGCGTGTTGAGGATCAGCACCAGATCGACCTCGCCGCGCGAGGCCAGCAGCATCGCCGGGATCGTGGTGACCAGCAGCAGTTCGATGACCCGCGGCTTCATCAGCGCGAGGTAGCCCAGAGCCGCGGTGCGGAATCTGTTCGGCGCGGGGCGCTCGGCGTCGCCGACGAGCCGGGTTTCGCGCATCTTCACGCCGTCCACTCCTCCCGGGCCGTCCACCGCATCTACTGGTTTACAGCTGCTGTACCGCCACTACTACAGAGGATGGTAGACCGCCACGCTGCCGATTCGGTACTTCAGGGTGGATTCCCCGCATTAGGGTGGTCAGCAGCAGGTTGCCCGCACGATCGGACGTCCCAGGAGCGCCTTCAGTGACCACTCTCGAGCAGATCACCGAGTTGACCCGGCCCAATCACCCCGACGGCTGGACCGACCTGGACACCCGCGCTGTCGACACCGTTCGGGTGCTGGCAGCCGATGCGGTGCAGAAGGTCGGCAACGGCCACCCGGGCACGGCGATGAGCCTGGCACCGGTGGCCTACACGCTGTTCCAGCGGGTGATGCGCCACGATCCCAGCGACACCGCCTGGCTGGGCCGGGATCGCTTCGTGCTGTCCTGCGGGCATTCCAGCCTGACGCTGTACCTGCAGCTCTACCTGGGCGGGTTCGGCCTGGAACTCGCCGATATCGAGGCGCTGCGCACCTGGGGTTCCAAGACCCCGGGCCACCCGGAGTTCGGGCACACCAAAGGCGTGGAGATCACCACCGGTCCGCTGGGGCAGGGCCTGGCCTCGGCGGTCGGCATGGCGATGGCCGCCCGCTACGAGCGTGGCCTGTTCGATCCTGACGCCCCCGCCGGCACCAGCCCGTTCGACCACTACATCTACGTGATCGCCTCCGACGGCGATATGCAGGAGGGCGTGACCAGCGAGGCGTGCTCGCTGGCCGGCACCCAGCAACTCGGCAATCTCATCGTGATCTGGGACGACAACGAGATCTCCATCGAGCACGACACGAAGATCGCCTTCACCGAGGACACCGCCGCCCGCTACGAGGCCTACGGCTGGCACGTGCAGAAGGTGGAGGGCGGCGAGAACGTCGCCGGCATCGAGGAGGCGATCGCCCGGGCCAAAGCCGTCACCGACAAACCGTCGTTCATCGCGCTGCGGACCATCATCGGCTACCCGGCACCGACGAAGATGAACACCGGCGGGGTGCACGGCTCGGCCTTGGGCGCCGAGGAGGTGGCCGCCACCAAGAAGGTGCTCGGATTCGACCCGGAGCAGAGCTTCGAGGTCTCCGAGGAGGTGATCACCCACACCCGCAAGCTGGTGGACCGTGGCCGGACGGCGCACCGGGAATGGCAGTCGGACTTCGACGCCTGGGCGCTGCGCGAGCCCGACCGCAAGGCGCTGCTGGACCGGCTGCTCGACGGCCGGCTGCCCGACGGCTGGGAATCGGCCCTGCCGCACTGGGAACCGGGGTCCAAGGCGGTGGCCACCCGGGCCGCCTCCGGCGATGTCCTCTCCGCGATCGGACCGTTGCTACCGGAGTTGTGGGGTGGCTCAGCCGATCTGGCCGGCAGTAACAACACCACCATGAAAGGCGCGAAATCGTTCGGGCCGCCGTCGATCTCCACCCACGACTGGGACGCCACCTGGTACGGCCGGACCATGCACTTCGGCATCCGCGAACACGGGATGGGCGCGATCCTGTCCGGGATCGTGCTGCACGGCCCGACCCGGGCCTACGGCGGAACATTCCTGCAGTTCGCCGATTACATGCGCGGGGCCGTCCGGCTGGCCGCCCTGATGAACATCCCCGCGATCTACGTGTGGACGCACGACTCGATCGGCCTCGGCGAGGACGGCCCGACGCACCAGCCCATCGAGCACCTGGCGGCGCTGCGGGCCATCCCCCGGCTGTCGGTGGTGCGCCCGGCCGATCCCAACGAGACCGCCTACGCCTGGCGAGCGATCCTGGAACGCACCGGCGGCAACGGTCCGACCGGCCTCATCCTGACCCGGCAGGGGGTGCCCGTCCTGGAGGGCACCAGCAGCGAGGGTGTGGCGCGCGGCGGCTATGTGCTCGGCGGCGCCGATCCGAGCGAGGCCGACGTCATCATCATCGCCACCGGTTCGGAAGTGCAGTTGGCCGTCGACGCCGCGAAAACCCTCAACGACAGGGACATTCGGGCCTACGTCGTGTCGATGCCGTGCGTCGAGTGGTTCGAGGCCCAGTCCCAGGAG
>VERS01000705.1 GCA_018882545.1 Mycobacterium sp. | reverse complement strand
CCTGCCGTACCCCGTAGCGTCTGGCGGTTAACCTGGGCGGATGCGGATTACCCTGGTTGTCGCCGCAACGGCGCTGGTGGCCGGCTGTGCACAGCAGCCGGTGGACCGGCCGGGTGGTACCGCGCTGACGCCGATCACCCGGACCGCGGGTGCCGATACCCCGGCCGGGCGGACCTCGACAGCCACGACGTCAGCCGCCACCTCCGCCGCGACGTCGGCCGCCGGGGCGGTACCGGCACCCCGCGGTGGGGCCCCGGTGGCCGAGGTCATCGGCTGGGTGGAGGCCGGCCCGCCGGTTGACGGCGCCGACTTCGCGGTGGCGTTGCGCAACGGTGCCACCACCGACCTGGGCGCTGACACCGCGTTCACCACCGCGTCGGGGATCAGTTGTATGACGGAGACCAGTCGCGGGGACGGGGGGCTGGCCTGCCTGGTCGACCTCACCGATCCGCCGCCGCGACCGCCGGACGTCTACGGGGTCTGGAAGGGCGGTTGGGTGGATTTCGACGACACCGGGGTCCGGGTGGGATCCGCGCACGGTGACCCGGGGCGGTTCAGCGCGGGACAGGGCCCCCCACTGCCGGTCGGCGGATCGCTGTCATTCGGGGACTTCCGCTGTCGCGCCGACACCGCCGCTCTGATCTGCGTGAACTACGCCCGCCAGACCGCGGTGCGGTACAGCGACGACGGCATCGACACCTACGGGTGCTCCAGGCAGATGCCCCCGAAATCCGGTATCGGCATCCAGTACGCCTGCTGACATCACCGGCGCCGGCGCAACACCCCGGTGAGTGCCGACACCGCCAGGGTGCGGTAACCCCAGTCGTCGAACAGCACGGTGATGCGGTCGTCGTCGGTGCTCACCACCCCGGCGCCCCACTGACGGTGCCGCACCGGTGTGCCGACCTCCCAGTCCTCCGTGGCGGGGGCACCCTCGGCCGGTGGCGCCGCGTCGCAGCGATCGCAGTTGCCGCACGGCCCCGGAATCGTCTCGCCGAAGTAGTTGAGCAGGAACTGCCGTCGGCAGTCGCGGGTTTCGGCGTAACCGCGCATCATCTCCACCCGGGTGCGGTCGATGCGCTCCTTACGTTCGACCACCTCGGTGGCGAGCCTGGCGGCCTCGGCCAGACTGACCCGCCGGGTCACCCGGAACCCCTTGCGGGAGCATCGGATCAGATTCGCCTCCTCCAGGACGTTCAGGGCGTTGGTGATGCGGCGTTCCGGCGCGTCGATTGATTCGCAGACCGCGGCCAGGCTCTGATGGCCGCCAGACTCCAGCAGCAGGGCATACACCGTGGCCACCAACGCCTCATCCGGGCGCTGGCTGGTGAAGAATCGGGCCAAACCTAGATCCTCGGGCCGGTAGAACAGTTGTGCAACAGCCGGTTTACCGTCCCGGCCGGCCCGGCCGATCTGCTGGTAGTAGTTGTCCACCGAGTCGGGTACCGAGGCGTGGATCACCGCCCGCACATCGGGCTTGTCGATACCCATGCCGAAGGCCGAGGTCGCTGCCACCACCTCGGCCCGGCCCGACCGGAACTGACGGTGGATCTCGTCACGTTCGGTCCGGGACATCCCCGCGTGATAGGCCACCGCGGCCACACCGTGTGAAACCAGTTCGGCAG
>VERS01000109.1 GCA_018882545.1 Mycobacterium sp. | reverse complement strand
CATCCACACCCTCATGCAGGAGGCGTTGACCGACCTCACCAAAGACCGGTTCCCGCTGATCGGCTGATCCGCTGACTGGTTCGCGGCCGTCCGCGCCGCCTACCGAGCCACCGTCGCCGATGCCCGCCTCCGAGCGACAAAGGGTGGCCTTTGTCGCTCGGAGGTGGGCACGATCAGGCTGCCCGCCCCGTCCGGCGGGCGTCGCGGTGCGCCCTGGCGCGGGGCGCCTCCGACCGCACGGCCTCCGACCGCACGGCCTCCGACCGCACGGCCTCCGACCGCACGGCCTCGGCCGAATCGGCTTGGCCGAGGGCCTCATTCGCCTCCGCCGGGAGAGCCCGGGGCGCCGCCGGGGCCACCGGTGCCGCCGGGGCCAGGGGAGTCGGCGGTCCGTAGGGGTCCACCGCCCCGGCGTCGACCGGTGGGCCGCCCACCCCGTACGGCCCCGGCGGGGCGGTGTGGAACGGCCGGTTGGTGGGATCGCCGCTGAGGTAGGCGATTCCGTTGTCCCAGCCGGTCGGAATCGCCTTGAGGGTGTTGACGGCGGCCTGCAACGGGTTGGCGAGGTAGAGATACCGCACCGGGGTGGGGGCGCCGGGGTTGATGGTGCGGTCATAGCCGGTCTCGACCAGCACCCGCAGCGGCGGGTCGATGACGGTGGCCAGCAGCGGCCCCAGCCACGGCACGACGGTCAGCGGCCGGACCAGCGGCAGCGTCTCGGTCGGCACCAGATAGTAAGTCGTGTCCTGGTACTGGCCCTGCAGTTCGGCGGTCCCGGTGCCACCCTCGGGATGCTCGTAGACGAAGCCGAGCAGGGCGTTGGCCAACGCGAAGAGGTTCAGCGGATTGAGCGGGAAATCTCCCACCGGGTCGTACTGGTGGACGATGTCGACGGTGGTCAGCGGCGTCGGCTGCGGGGAGTTGGTGACGGTGGCGCCGTTGAAGGTCACGTCGAGGATGGGGATCTGCACCCCGACGAACCGTTCCAGGACTCCGCCGTTGGGCCGGTTGGGATTGGACTCGAAGACGAAGTTGACCGTCCCGGCCGGCGGGTGGGCGATGAGGTCGCTCTTGATCGCCGAGGCGATGGTCCCGCTCTGGGAGTAGCCGAAAACGGTGTAGGAGGTGTCGCTGAGTTGGCGCGTCCCGGTGGCGGTGTACGGCGGGTCGGTCACGGTGCACGGCGCACCGCGCAGGCAGGCGCTGAGGTTGTCGATGCCGATGGCCACCGAGTTGTCGAACCGCATCGACTTGAGTCCGGTCACCGGCCAGAAGTCCTCGGGAGTGGAGACCGCGACCGGGGTGCAACCGGGGGAGCCGCCGGTGCACAGACCGGACGGGCCGACGTAGCTGCTCTCCGCCCAGTTGATGTAAAAGTCGATGTAGGCCGGGGTGTCGCCGGGGATGCTCAGCGAGTGCTGGGTGCCGCCCATGTACAGCGCGGTCGCCGTCAGGGTGATGACGGACTTGACGGCCTGGACGCTGGAGGCCACCGTCACCGTCGCGACGGCCAGAACCGACAGCAGGGGAACCAGTACCGATCGGAGCGTCCTCGGCACGCCTACCCCCTTCGCCGGGAGGTCACAGGTTCGTCTCAGCATAACCCGCCGCCGGCGTGGTCAGTTCACCGGAACGTCCAGAATCGGCCGCGGCTCCCCGGCGCCGGGTCCGTCGAAGTGCCACCACTCACCGGGGTAGCCGGCCAGACCGCCGGCGGCCATCGCGGTGCGCAGCACCGCCCGGTTGGCCTGCGCGGCCGCCGAGACACCCTCGGTGGCGTATGCCGTTGCGCGGGGCGAGAAGTCGTCGAAGTCGGTGCCCATGTCGACCAGCCGACCGTCCACGGCCAGCGTCACATCCACCGACCGGGCCGACTCGTGGCTGCGGGCATAGCCGGTGGGCCGGGCCACCCACGCCGGGTCGGGCACCGCCTGGAACATCCGCACCTGCACCTCGTGCGGGCGGTAACAGTCCCAGAACACCAGGGTGTAGCCCTGCTGCCGCAGCGCCGCCGCCGCGGCGGCCAGTCCCGGGCCCAGCGACTCGTGCACCAGACAGCGGGCGTCGGCGGGGTAGAGGGCGACGCCGACGAAGTTGTTCGCCGTCGCGTAGCGCAGATCGACGATGGCGTCGGGCACCACGGTTCGGACGTCGACCAACCCCGCGGCCTGAGCCTGCGGGCTCACCGGGGGGACGGGCCGGTCCGGGGCGGCGTCGACCCGGCTCATCGGCGCCGTCCACGCCAGCGCACCGGCGAGGGCGACGGCCGCCAGAACATATCTCATCCTGGCATTGTCTCCGCACTGTCTGGGCACGTCGGGTACTTTGCGGCCCATGCTTGCGTCCGTTGCCGCTCGGGTTGATGCGGCCGGCGTCGTACGGTGAGCGTCGCCGAGCGGCACGCCGCGCTGCACTGGACGGTGCTGGCGCCGTTGGTGTCGTTGCTGGTGCTGATCCTGACCTGGAACCGGCACGAACACCCGGTGATCCTGACCATCATCGCGATATGCCTTGTGGCGGCTGTGCTTTCGGCGGTGCACCACGCCGAGGTGGTGGCCCACCGCCTCGGCGAACCGGTCGGTTCGTTGGTGCTGGCGGTGGCGGGGACCATCATCGAGGTCGGGGTGATCGTGATGCTGATGATCGGTGGCGGGCCGGGGACCTCGACCTACGCTCGGGACACGGTGTTCGCCGCGGTGATGATCACCCTCAACGGAATCGTGGGCTTCTCGCTGCTCGTCGGGGCGCTGCGGCACCGGACGGTGGCGTTCAACGCCTCCGGGTCGGGTTCGGCGCTGGCCACCGTGGCCACCCTGTGCGGGCTGTGCCTGGTGCTGCCCGGTTTCACCGTCAGCAAGCCCGGATTGGCCTACACCGATTCCCAATTGGCCTTCGCAGCGGTCACGTCGCTGGTGCTGTACTGCGCGTTCGTCTTCAGCCAGACGGTTCGGCACCGCGACTTCTTCCTGCCGGTCGCGGTGGACCGCCACGGCCGGGTGACCGGTCCGCGGGTCGACGAGGACACCGACCACGCCGACCCGCCCTCGGCGGCCCGGGCGCGGGCCAGTCTCGGGTTGCTGTTGGCCGCTCTGGTCTCGGTGGTCGGCCTGGCCAAGTTGCTGTCCCCGACCATCACCCACGCGGTCAGCAATCTGGGCCTGCCGTATGCCGTGGTCGGGGTGGTCATCGCCCTGGTGGTGCTCGCGCCGGAAACCATTGCCGCGGTGAACAACGCCCGGCGGGACCGGGTGCAGATCAGCCTGAACCTGGCCTACGGGTCGGCGATGGCGTCGGTGGGCCTGACCATCCCCACCATCGCGGTGGTGATGATCTGGCTGCCCGGCCCGCTGACGCTGGGCCTGATGCCGATGCAGATCGTGCTGCTGACCCTGTCGGTGATCGTCTCGGTGCTCACCCTGGCCCAGGGCCGCGCCGTCGTCCTCGAGGGGGTGGTGCACCTGTCGCTGCTGGCGACATTTCTGTTCTTGTCCGCGCAGCCCTAGCGGCGGGAAGCTAGTGTTCAGCCGGTGAGAATCCGGCGACTCACTGCGCTGGCGGTTGTGCTGCTGCTGGCACTGGCGCCTCTACCCGGCTGCGCGCCCGCGCCGACGACCCCGCCCGGGATGTTCAGTTTCTACCTCGGTGAACCGCAGAAGCCCCTGGTGCCGGGCAACACCACCGAATCCGAGGGCGGCAAGGTGATTTCGGCGGTGTGGACACCGCTGGTCACCTTCGACACCGAGAGCCGCAAGGTCACCTACGACGGGGCCGCCGAGTCGGTCACCTCGAAGGACAACATCAACTGGACCATCCGGCTCAAGCCGGGCTGGACATTCCACGACGGCACCCCGGTCACCGCCCAGTCCTACGTGAAGGCCTGGAACTACACCGCGCTGAGCACCAATGCCCAAGGGGCGTCCTACTTCTTCTCCAACGTAGCCGGCTATGACGCACTGCAGGGCGACGACCAGGGCGGGAAGCCGACCTCGGAAACCCTGGCCGGTTTGCGGGCCAGGGATCCGCGGACCATCGAGGTGACCCTGGAAAAACCGTTCGCCATCTACCCGCTCACCCTGGGTTACAGCGCCTTCAACCCGCTGCCCGAGGCGTTCTACACCGACCCGGAGGCGTTCGGCAAGAAGCCCGTCGGCAACGGCCCGTTCAAGGCCGACACCGAGTGGGTGCGCGGGCGGGGGATCACCCTGAGTCGCTACGACGGTTACGTCGGTGTGGACAAGGCGCAGTCCCGCGGCGTGGTCTTGCGGGTCTACACCGAGCTGTCTACCGGGTACACCGATGTGCTGGCCGGCAATCTCGATGTGCTGCAAGGTCTTCCGCCCGACGCCTACGCCAGCGCGCCGGACATCTTCGGGGAGCGCTACCTGCACCGGCCCAGCCCCACCATCACCAGCCTGGGTTTTCCGCTGTATGACAAGCGATTCGCCGACGTGCGGGTCCGCCGGGCGCTGTCGATGGCCATCGACCGGCAGGCGATCACCAACGCCATCTTCCTGGGCACCCGGGTGCCGGCCGACTCGTTCTCGCCGCCGACCGTCGTGGGCTACCGGGAGGACGCCTGCGGGCGCTGGTGTGAGTACCGCCCCGACGAGGCGAAGCAGTTGCTGGCCGAGGCCGGCTTCGACACCTCGGTGCCGGTCGATCTGTGGTTCAACGCCGGCGCCGCGCACGACGGCTGGATGACCGCGGTGGGCAACATGTTCCGCAAGATCGGCCTGAGCTACCGGCTGCGGGGCAACCTCCAGTTCAACGAGTTCCTGTCCAAGCGCGACGCCAAGGAGATGACCGGGCCGTTCCGGCTGGCGTGGGTGATGGACTATCCGTCGGTGGAGAACTTCCTGGCCCCCCAGTACGCGACGGCGGCGATGGCGCCGGCCGGCTCCAACACCGTCTTCTACAGCAACAAGGCCTTCGACGACGCGCTGGCCGCCGGCGACCGCGCACCCTCCATCGAGGCCGCCAGCAGCGCCTACGGGCAGGCCGAGCAGGTCCTCGTCGACGACCTGCCCGCCACCCCGCTGTTCTGCGGCGTTGACCAGACGGTGTGGACCAAGCGGGTGTCGGGCATCCGCTACGACATCCTCGGGTCGGTCGTGCTGGAGGACGTCGTGGTGAAGGACGACGACTCGTGACCCGCTACATCATCCGGCGCCTGCTGCTGACCATCCCCGTCCTCATCGGCGCCTCGATGCTGATCTACGCCATGGTCTACGCACTGCCCGGCGACCCGGTGCGCGCCCTGGCCGGCGACCGTCCGCTCAGCGCCGCGGTGCAGGCCCAGATCCGGGCCGACTACAACCTCGACGACTCCCTGCCGGTGCAGTACGGCAAGTACGTCTGGGGCCTGCTGCACGGCGACTTCGGTGCGGACTTCTCCGGCCGGCCGGTGGTGGAGACCATCAGCCAGCGGCTGCCGGTCACCGTCAAGCTGACCATCGTCGCGGTGCTCTTCGAGACCATCTTCGGCATCGCCGCCGGCATCCTGGCCTCGCTGCGGCGAAACTCCTTCTTCGACAACCTGGTTCTGGTCTCCACCACCATGCTGGTGTCGATCCCGGTGTTCGTGCTGGGCTTCCTGGCGCAGTACATCTTCGGCTTCAAACTGGGGTTGTTCCCGATCGCCGGGGTGGCCGACGGGTGGTACAGCTACCTGCTGCCCGGCCTGGTGCTGGCCGCACTGTCGATGGCCTACGTGGCGCGGCTGACCCGGACGGCGATGCTGGAATCGTTGTCGGCGGACTACATCCGCACCGCGCGGGCCAAGGGGGTGGGGCGCTCGCGGATCATCTTCCGGCACGCCTTCCGCAACAGCCTCATCCCCGTCGTCACCTTCATCGGCGCCGACATCGGCGCGCTGCTGGGCGGGGCGATCGTGACCGAGTCGGTGTTCAACCTGCCCGGCCTGGGCCGGGCCATCTTCGACGCGGTGCGCGCCCAGGAGGGCGCGGTGGTGGTCGGCATCGTCACCTTGATGGTGTTCTTCTACATCTTCTTCAACCTGGTGGTGGACGTGCTCTACGCCGTGATCGACCCGAGGATCCGCTATGACTGAGCCGCCCCTGCCGCCCCAGCCGCGCCTGACCGAACGCCGCCTGGGCATCGAGGTGCCCGAGAAACTCGACGACGCCGGCGAGGAGGTCGCCCCGCTGATCGGGCAGGCCAGCGTGTGGGGTGACGCCTGGCGCTACCTGCGCACCAACCCGCTGTTCCTGCTCGGGCTGGCCATCATGGTGGTGATGGTGTCGATGGCGTTGTTCCCCAAGGTGTTCGCCCGCGGGGTGGATCCCTACGACTGCGATCTGTCGTTGTCGCGGCAGCGGCCCAGCGCCGCGCACTGGTTCGGGATGGACCTGCAGGGCTGCGACTACTACGCCAACGTGGTCCACGGCGCCCGGACCTCGGTATCCATCGGCGTGCTCACCGTGATCGGCGTGCTGGTGATCGGCGTGCTGATCGGGGCGGTCGCCGGCTATTTCGGCGGCTGGGCCGACGCGGTGCTGGCCCGGGTCACCGATGTGTTCTTCGGCATCCCGCTGTTTCTGGGCGCGCTGATCCTGCTGACGGTGTCCACCCAGCGGTCGGTGTGGACGGTGTCGCTGGCGCTGATCGTGTTCGGCTGGATGACGGCCATGCGGTTGGTGCGCTCGTCGGTGGTGTCCATCCGCGGGTCGGACTACGTGCTGGCCGCCCAGGCGCTGGGCGCCTCCTCGGGCCGGATACTGGTCCGTCACATCCTGCCCAATGCCCTTGCCCCCGTGCTGATCTACGCCACCATCGCGGTGGGTACGTTCATCTCCGCGGAGTCGGCGCTGACCTACCTGGGGATCGGGCTGCAGGCTCCGGAGATCTCCTGGGGCCTGCAGATCAACGTCGCCCAGTCGCTGATCGGCAGTTCCCCGCATCTGCTGTTCTTCCCCGCGCTGTTCCTGTC
>VERS01000108.1 GCA_018882545.1 Mycobacterium sp. | reverse complement strand
TGTCGGCACCGATCGCCGCTGCTGCGCCGGGCAACGGTAACGGCAACACCAACGGCACCCGCAACACCATCGGCCAGACCATCTCGCAGATCGCCAAGAGCGGGGGCGGGCCCGCTGAGATCCTCAAGGCGCTGATCGCCCTCAAGCCCAACAACAAGGGTCTGCCCAAAGCGCTGATCAACGTGCAGAAGCCCAAGCCCACCCCCAAGCCCACACCGACGCCGACACCGACGCCGACACCGACGCCGTAGTCACGGCACGCGCCGAGGTTTGACACCGGAGAGGCTCCCCATCGACAGGTGGGGAGCCTCTCGTCACCGCCGCCTACCATCAAGCACCGTGACTATGTGGAACCTGCTCGACGATCCGGCGGTGGCCGGCGACTGGACCCTTGAACCCGAGAACTCCTCGGTGCGCTTCGTCAGCAAGACGCTGTGGGGTCTGGTCCCGGTGAACGGGCGATTCACCGACGTTTCCGGCGACGCCCGGATCACCCCCGACGGGCAGCTGACCGGCCGGCTGGTGATCCGCGCGGAGTCGGTGCGCACCGGAATCGGCATGCGCGACCGGCACCTTCGCGCCCGGGACTTCTTCGACGTTGCCGCCTACCCCGACATCGTCGTCGACGTCACCGGGCCGGCCCCCGACGGCCAACTGGCGGCGACCCTGAGCATCCGCGGTACCACGCTGCCGGTGCCGCTGCAGGCCACCCTGGACCGGCGCGGCCAGGTCGGCGCCGCCGACAGCGTCGGGGTCAGCGCCCGCGCGGAGATCGACCGCACCCGCTGGGGCGTCAGCGGAAACATGCTGGGGATGATGCCGCCGGCCACGGTGCTGCTGGCCGACGCCGTGTTCGTCCGCGCTGCGGGCGGGGCATAGCATAGGTGCCGTGAATTCCCCGCTGCACGTGCTGAATTACAGCAGCAACGCCCGCACCCGCGAGCAGGTCCGACTCGCCCTGGGCACCCGGATCCACCCCGACCTGCCCGAGCTGACCTACACCGATGTGGCGACCGGGCCGATGGTCGTCTCGCTGATGGACGCCGGCGGCTTCGACCTGGTGATCCTGGACGGAGAGGCCTCCCCGGTGGGCGGCCTGGGAATAGCCAAACAGCTCAAGGACGAGATCGCCGACTGCCCGCCGGTTCTGGTGCTGACCGGCCGGGCCGACGACGCCTGGCTGGCCAGTTGGTCGCGGGCCGAGGCGGCGGTTCCCCACCCGATCGACCCGATCGAGCTCGGCGCCGCCGTGGTGGGCCTGCTGCGTTTTCCCGTGCAATAGCCGCCCGCTAGGCTGAGGCGAAATCGCAGGAATACCTGATTCGGACGTGTGTACTAGGAGTGGGCCGGGATGAACCTTTACACCCCCATCCTGGTGCTGGCGGCCATCGCAACGGGGTTCGCGGTGATTTCGGTCGTCGCGGCTCTGGTCGTCGGACCGAAGCGCTACAACCGCGCCAAGCTGGCCGCCTACGAATGCGGCATCGAACCGATGACCGGCGAGCCGCTCGGCCAGCGTTTCCCGATCAAGTACTACCTGACGGCGATGCTGTTCATCGTCTTCGATATCGAGATCGTCTTCCTGTACCCGTGGGCGGTGGCCTTCGACCAACTCGGAGCTTTCGCGCTGGTCGAGATGGTGCTGTTCATGGCGACGGTGTTCGTCGCCTACGCCTATGTGTGGCGCCGCGGCGGGCTGGACTGGGACTAGCGGACCGGAGGCAGAAAACTTGGGCTTAGAAGAGTCATTACCAGGCGGCATCCTGCTGTCCACCCTGGAGAAGGTCGCCGGCTACGTCCGGGCCGGCTCCCTGTGGCCTGCGACCTTCGGATTGGCTTGCTGCGCAATCGAAATGATGGCGACGGCCGGGCCGCGCTTCGATATCGCCCGCTTCGGGATGGAGCGGTTCTCGGCGACCCCGCGGCAGGCCGACCTGATGATCGTCGCCGGTCGCGTCAGTCAGAAGATGGCCCCGGTGCTGCGCCAGGTCTACGACCAGATGGCCGAGCCGAAGTGGGTGCTGGCCATGGGGGTGTGTGCCTCCAGCGGCGGGATGTTCAACAACTACGCCATCGTCCAGGGCGTCGACCACGTCGTGCCGGTCGACATCTACCTGCCCGGCTGCCCGCCCCGGCCGGAGATGTTGCTCAACGCGATCCTGGCCCTGCACGCCAAGATCGCCGAGATGCCCCTGGGTGTGCACCGCGCCGAGGCGGTGGCCGCCGCCGAGCAGGCCGCGCTGGCGGCCACACCGACCATCGAGCTGAAAGGGCTGCTGCGGTGAGCCCGCAATCCGGCCCGGTCGACGGGGAGATGATCGGCGTGCGTCGCGGCATGTTCGGCAGCACCGGATCCGGCGACACCTCCGGCTACGGCCGGCTGGTCCGGCCGGTCGCGCTGCCCGGCGGCACCGAGCGGCCCTACGGCGGCTACTTCGACGAGGTGGTCGACCGGCTCGCCGAGGTGCTGTCGGCCTCCCACGGGACCAGCTTCGACGACGCCGTCGAACGGGTGGTGGTGCACCGGGATCAGCTGACCCTCGACGTCCGCCGCGAGTACCTGCCCGCCGTGGCCGCCGCGCTGCGCGACGACGAGTCACTGCGCTTCGAATTGTGTTGCGGGGTCTCCGGTGTGCACTACCCGGAGGACACCGGCCGCGAGTTGCACGCGTTCTACCCGCTGATGTCGATCACCCACAACCGGCGCATCCACCTCGAGGTCGCCTGCCCCGACGAGGACCCGCACATCCCGTCGCTGTTCGCGATCTACCCGACCTGCGACTGGCACGAGCGGGAGACCTACGACTTCTTCGGCATCGTCTTCGACGGTCACCCCGGCCTGACCCGCATCGAGATGCCCGACGACTGGGTCGGCCACCCACAGCGCAAGGACTACCCATTGGGAGGTGTGCCGGTGGAGTTCAATGGCGCCCAGATCCCGCCGCCCGACCAGCGCAGGGCCTACCGCTGATGAGTATCGAAGATCCCGTCATCGTCGTCGGCGGCCAGGACTGGGACGAGATCGTCACAGCGGCCAAGGCCGGCACCGCCGGCGAGCGCATCGTCGTCAACATGGGCCCCCAGCACCCGTCCACCCACGGCGTGCTGCGGCTGATCCTGGAGATCGAGGGCGAGACGGTCGTCGAAGCCCGCTGCGGTATCGGCTACCTGCACACCGGCATTGAGAAGAATCTCGAGTACCGGAACTGGACCCAGGGCGTCACCTTCGTCACCCGGATGGACTACCTGTCACCGTTCTTCAACGAGACCGCCTACTGCCTCGGGGTGGAGAAACTCCTGGGCATCACCGAGGACATCCCCGAACGCGCATCGGTGATCCGGGTGATGCTGATGGAGTTCAACCGGATCTCCTCGCATCTGGTCGCATTGGCCACCGGCGGTATGGAATTGGGCGCGATGACGCCTATGTTCTTCGGCTTCCGGGAACGCGAACTGATCCTGACGCTGTTCGAGGCCATCACCGGCCTGCGGATGAACAACGCCTACATCCGGCCCGGCGGCCTGGCCGCCGACCTGCCCGAGGACGGAACGCAGCGGGTGGCCGAGGTGCTCGAGGTCCTGCCCGAGCGGCTGCGCGAGTTCGAGTCGTTGCTCACCGAGAGCTACATCTGGAAGGCCCGCACCCAGGGGGTGGGATACCTGGATCTGACCGGCTGCATGGCACTGGGCGTCACGGGACCGGTGCTGCGTTCCACCGGCCTGCCGCACGACCTCCGCAAAACCCAGCCCTACTGCGGTTATGAGACCTACGACTTCGACGTGGTGACCGCCGACACCGCCGACTGCTACGGCCGCTACCTTATCCGCGTGGGCGAGATGAATGAGTCGGTGAAGATCATCGCCCAGTGCCTGGAACGCCTGCGGCCGGGTCCGGTGATGATCGAGGACAAGAAGCTGGCCTGGCCGGCCGACCTGGCACTCGGGCCGGACGGGCTGGGCAACTCACCGGCCCACATCGCCCGGATCATGGGCCAGTCCATGGAGGGGCTCATCCACCACTTCAAGATCGTCACCGAGGGTTTCCGGGTGCCTCCCGGTCAGGTCTACAGCGCGGTGGAGTCACCCCGCGGCGAACTGGGCGTGCACATGGTCTCCGACGGCGGCACCCGCCCCTACCGGGTGCACTACCGGGACCCCAGTTTCACCAACCTGCAAGCGGTGGCGGCGATGTGCGAGGGCGGCATGGTGGCTGACGTGATCGCCGCGGTCGCCAGCATCGACCCCGTGATGGGCGGAGTCGACCGGTGAGCGTCGACCAAACCAGCGGAGTCGACCGATGAGCGTCGACCTGACCCTGGGCCCCCGCCCGGAGGAGCCGGGCCCCCCGATCGGCGGGCCGACGTCCTATCCCCCGGAAGTGACCGAGTCGCTGGCCGCCGACGCGGCGACCATCATCGCCCGCTACCCGCAGTCGCGGTCCGCCCTGCTGCCACTGCTGCATCTGGTGCAGGCCCAGGACGGTTACATCACGGCAGCCGGAATCGACTTCTGCGCAACCCAACTCGGCCTGACCCCCGCCGAGGTGGCCGCGGTGGCCACCTTCTACTCGATGTACCGGCGCAGCCCGACCGGCGAGTACCTGGTCGGGGTGTGCATCAACACACTGTGCGCGGTGATGGGCGGGGACGCGATCATGGAGACCCTGGAGAGCGAACTGGGTCTGCACGCCGGGCAGACCACCGCCGACGGTCTGATCACCCTGGAGCACGTCGAGTGCAACGCCGCCTGCGACTACGCGCCGGTGGTCATGGTGAACTGGGAGTTCTTCGACAACCAAACTCCCGCCAGCGCAACCGATCTCGTCACCGCTCTGCGCAGCGGGCAGACCGTCACACCGACCCGCGGCGCACCGCTGTGCTCGTTCCGCCAGACCGCGCGGACGCTGGCCGGGGTGGGCCCGCACATCGAGGACACCTCCGGCCCGGGAGAGGCCACCCTGGCCGGGTTACGCGCCGCACGACGTGAGGGAGACTCATGCTGACTCCGGTACTGAGCCGATTCTGGGACGAACCGCAACCCTGGACCCTGCAGACCTATCTGCGCCACGGCGGCTACGACGGACTGCGCCGGGCGCTGAGCATGACGCCGGAGGCCGTCACCGCCATGGTCAAGGAATCCGGGCTGCGCGGCCGCGGCGGGGCGGGCTTCCCGACCGGGACCAAGTGGTCCTTCATCGACACCGCCTCGCCCAAGCCGAAGTACCTCGTCATCAACGCCGACGAGTCCGAACCCGGCACCTGCAAGGACATGCCGCTGCTGCTGACCACTCCGCACTTCCTGGTGGAGGGATCGATCATCGCCGCCTACGCCATCGGCGCCCGGCACGCCTTCATCTACCTGCGCGGCGAGGTGGCACCGGTGCTGCGCCGGTTGCAGGCCGCCGTCGACGAGGCCTACGCCGCGGGCTACCTCGGCACCAACATCGGCGGAACGGGTTTCGACCTGGAGATGATCGTCCACGTCGGGGCCGGGGCCTACATCTGCGGCGAGGAGACCGCCCTGCTGGACTCGCTGGAGGGCCGGCGCGGTCAGCCGCGGCTGCGTCCGCCGTTCCCCGCGGTCGCCGGTCTCTACGCCTGCCCGACCGTGGTCAACAATGTGGAGTCCATCGCCAGCGTGCCGCCGATCCTGGCCAACGGGCTGGACTGGTTCAAGTCCTTCGGCACCGAGAAGTCCCCGGGCTTCACCCTGTACTCCCTGTCCGGGCATGTCACCCGGCCCGGCCAGTACGAGGCGCCGCTGGGCATCACGCTGCGCGAACTGCTGGACTACGCCGGCGGGGTGCGGGCCGGCCACGAGCTGAAGTTCTGGACCCCCGGCGGGTCGTCCACCCCCCTGCTGACCGCCGAACACCTCGACGTGCCGCTGGATTACGAGGGGATGGCGTCGGTGGGGTCCATGCTGGGCACCAAAGCGCTGCAGATTTTCGACGAGACGACGTGCGTGGTGCGCGCGGTGCGCCGCTGGACGCAGTTCTACGCCCACGAATCCTGCGGCAAGTGCACCCCCTGCCGGGAGGGCACCTACTGGCTGGCGCAGATGTATGAGCGGCTCGAGACCGGCCGCGGTGTCCCGGAGGACCTGGACAAGTTGTTCGACATCTCCGACGCCATCGCCGGAAAGTCGTTCTGCGCCCTCGGCGACGGCGCCGCCGCACCGGTGCTCAGTTCGCTGCAGTACTTCCGCGCCGAGTACGAGGCCCACCTGGACGGCGGCTGCCCGTTCGACCCCTATGCCGCGATGCTGGCCGCCCCCCAGGGGGTGGGCTCATGACGGTCGCCCTCCCCGTCGCCCTCCCCGTCGCCCTCCCCGGCGAGCAGACACAAAAGTCTCCGACACGCCGAGGTTTCGGGGACGGTTATGTCTGCTCGCGGGGGGAAACGGAGGTGTGGGGATGACGCAGGCGCCCACCGGTCCCAACACCGAAGCGGCGACCGAGCTGGTCACCGTCACCATCGACGACACCACGCTGTCGGTTCCCAAGGGCACCTTGGTGATCCGCGCCGCCGAACTGATCGGCGTCCAGATCCCGCGGTTCTGCGACCATCCGCTGCTGGATCCGGTGGGGGCCTGCCGGCAGTGCCTGGTCGAGGTCGAAGGCCAGCGCAAACCGCTGGCCAGCTGCACCACCACCGTCGCCGAGGGCATGGTGGTGCGCACCCAGTGCACCTCCGAGGCCGCCGACAAGGCCCAGCAGGGCGTGATGGAACTGCTGCTGATCAACCACCCGCTGGACTGCCCGGTCTGCGACAAGGGCGGCGAATGCCCGCTGCAGAACCAGGCCATGTCCAACGGCCGGGCCGAGACCCGGTTCACCGACGTCAAGCGCACCTTCCCCAAACCGATCAACCTGTCGGCCCAGGTGCTGCTGGACCGCGAACGCTGCGTGCTGTGCGCGCGCTGCACCCGGTTCTCCAACCAGATCGCCGGCGACCCG
>VERS01000107.1 GCA_018882545.1 Mycobacterium sp. | reverse complement strand
ATCTTGCGGTTAGCCCGCTTGCGGCCAACGCTCGCGGCCCGGGTGGCTTCTCTGCCATCGACTGCGCCGAGCGAGAGTGAGGTTTCGGTTTCCTCACCGGCTTGCATCACTGCCTTCACCGCCATGTCGCTCCACTCATGCAGTTTCTCGGCGACGATCTCAAAATCCTTCCGAAGTACTCGCCGGCCCAAGGGTTTCGCTTCGACGTTTACCCCGGTAACGATTGGTGCTCGGTCGCGTACCGCGTAGGAAATCGTCAACGCCGGTTGATCTTCCGAACCCGGGAACCGCAGCGTGAAATTCGGCGGAATGTAAACCCGCCCTTCGATATTCACCGGTACGGCGGTGCCGTCGAAGATGACCCAACCGACGGCTTCACCGCCTTCGCCGACAACCGGTATTCGGCGTGTGACCGAGAAGCGTCTGACCGCCACCGCATGACTCCTATCAGTGAGTCGCAGCCTTATTGATAGGCCGCACCTATCGCTCAACCTATCATTTCTCGTGTAGTCCTAGAAGCACCACGCCGCAACCAGCGGATACCGGCGAACCAAAGGACTAGGACGTGTCAACCGAAACCACCACACCCCGGCTGCTCGTGCCGTACGACGAAGCCCGCCGCCTGCTCGGCGGCATCGGCCGAACGAAGTTTTACGAACTGATCGACGCCCAGGAGCTCGTGCGGGTGTCGATCGGTCGCCGCGGATTCGTCACCGCCGAGTCGCTGACCCGCTTTGTCGAGTCGCTTGCTGCGTTGCCGCAACGTGACTAGCCCCCCGAAAGCCCGTCGGGCGCTGCCGACGTTAACCCCCCAGCGCAAACCGAAAGAAAAACAAACAACCCGAAAGGACTCAACGAATCATGAGTCACTCAATAATGGACGCGCTCTCGTCAGACGGCGACTTCGCGCCCATCTTCAAATTCAACAACCCGGGCGACAGCATCAGCGGGGTCATCGTGGAGGAACCGACCACGATGCCGTTGACCGCGTTCAAGAGCACCGAGCCCAAGATCGGCCCCGACGGCAAGCCCGTCATGCAGGTGCTCATCGTGGTCGCTTCCGAGCAGTGCCAGAACGAACACCACGACGGCCGGTGGCGGGTGTTCATCGACAAGCCGCTGATGAAAGACGCTGTGCGGCAGGCGGTCAGGACGGCCGGCGCTCCGACGTTGGAGCTCGGCGGTGAAGTCACGATCAGCTTCACCGGGTGGCGGGAGTTGGGCAGCGGTCAGGCGAAGGCGTTCACCGTGGCCTACGCCGCACCGGACGGCCCTATCGGGTCCGGTGAGCTCGGCGAGACCGGCGACGCCTGGGGCTGCGACGGGACGGTGGCCTAAATGCCCAAGCTGCTGATCCCAGCGGGCGGCACCGTTCGGTTCATGGTGTGGAACTACGCAGGCGACGACTTCATGCCGAAACTGTTCCACATTGAGGGCAGTACCGAATGGGCACGCCCGGTGGTCGGCTTGGTTTTCGGATCGTGGTGGGGAGGTTCACCCGACCCACTCAAGCCCGAACGCGACAAGGAGTTGACGACGCACCCCTTGGTGGTCAGCGAATTGGGTCAGGTTTACGAGGTTCACGACTATCTCGAAACCCTTCTCGGTGGTGACCATTGGGACTACACCGCTCATTTCTACGAGCCGCACGTCAGCGGCCCGGTGAGCAACGCGCCGCGTATTAGGTACTCGCTCGTCGGATCTCGACGGGCTCGCATTGCGAAGAAGCCGAAACCCGCGCACCTGTCCTAGACAGCGGTGGCCGCACTCGGTAACGCAACTACCGGGTGCGGCCACCAACACCGAAAGGAACCGAAACGGTGGAAACCACCGAATCACCAACCGCCCCCAAGGGTATCCCGCCGAGCCAATCGGTCGCCTGGTGGCCGGTGCTGATTTTCGTGGCGCAGCGGCTCGGCGTCGAGCCCACCGTGGTGCCCGAGATATCGCGTCGGCTGCCGCTGCTCGGCACCCCCGCGTGGTGCGAACTGCCCGACGACGACCCGGCCAAACTCGCGGCGGTGCTCGACGGCGGTTGCCGCCACGCGCTGCGGCTCGAGCTCGGGCAGGAAGCACTCGCCGAGGCGAGCAAGGCGGTGGCCGCTGCCGCCGATTGGCGCGGTATCGCCCAGGAGCTCGGCGACCTAACGGCCTTCCGGCAAGCTCATCCGTGGTCGGCCCGGGCGGCGCTGTGACCACGATGGAGGACCGCGCCGACGAACTCGCCGAGTGGTACGCCGAGGATCAACTCGACGGGGCCCAGGTGCTCGACGAGCTACGCGAAACCCTGACCCGCTATGTGGTGTTCATGGACGGCCACACCGCCGCCGCCGTCACGTTGTGGATCGCCACCACCCACGCGCTGCCCGCTTTCGAGCACGCCCCCCGTCTGGTGCTGACCAGCCCCGAGAAACGCTGCGCGAAGTCGCGCACTCTCGACGTGATCGCCGGTACGTGTCACCGCCCGTTGGTGAGCATCAACGCCACCATCGCGGCGATCTACCGCTCACTCGACGGCGAGCACCCGCCGACGCTCATCATTGACGAAGCCGACACCATCTTCGGGTCGAAGCGGGTGGCCGAGGCGAACGAAGAACTGCGGGCGCTGCTCAACGCGGGACATCAGCGTGGGCGGCCGGCGCTGCGTTGCGTCGGCCCGAATCAGAACCCGACCGAGTTCAACACCTTCGCCATGGCGGCGTTGGCCGGTATCGGCACGATGCCCGACACCATCACCGACCGCGCTGTCAACGTCACGATGCGCCGCCGCGCTCGTGATGAGAAGGTTTCGACATTCCGCAGCCGCCGTGACGGCCCGGTGCTCGCCCGGGTGCGGGATCGGCTCGTGGCGTGGGCGGCCGAAAACATCGGCGAGCTCGGTCAGGCCGAGCCCGTCATGCCGGTTGAGGATCGGGCCGCTGACACCTGGGAGCCGTTGATCGCGGTCGCTGATGTGGCCGGTGGGCATTGGCCGGACACCGCCCGGGCTGCGTGCGTTCACATGGTGCAGGCCGCCGACGAAGCCGCCGAGGATCGCTCGCTGTCGCTGCGGTTGCTCGCTGATGCGCGGGACATCTTCGACGCCCGACCCGATACCGCTTTCCTGTCCACCGCCGAGCTTGTTGAGGCGCTGCGCGGTGTTGAGGAATCACCGTGGCGAGACTTCGACATGAACGCCCGACGGCTCGCCAACCGGCTTCGGGAGTACGGCGTGAAGTCCACCCGCAATCCGGCGGGCACCCAGCGCGGCTATCGGCGTGATGACTTCACCGATGCGTTTCGCCGCTACCTTCCCACGGCGGCGTCAGATGCGTCAGACACCACCATTGAGCAGCCCAAACCGTCTGACATCGACATCGACGCTGACGTGTCAGCCCGACGGCAGGACAACCGTCAGACGGAAAACGTCTGTCAGAACGAAGCCGCAGTTCAACCCGCATTACTGACGCATCTGACGCTTGAGACGGATACCGGGCCGGTGTGCCGCTACTGCCGCGCCGAACTCCCCGCGCACATGCGCTCGCAAATCGCCCGGGGCTACTGCCACCGGCCGACGTGCCGCGCCACCGCCACCCGCGACGGCCAACCGTGAACAACTTCGAATCCCTGCTGTCGGCGTTGGCCGGTGTGCCCGTCTTGCGCGGGGCCCGCTGCCGAGGCCGCCACGCCCTGTTTGACCCGCAGCGCCCCGAGGAACCCGCCGACGTCGCCGCCGCCCGCCACCGTCAAGCCCTGGCGCTGTGCGACGCCTGCCCGGCGCTGCCCGGCTGCCGAACATGGGCGGCGGCACTGCCGATCCGCAAACGCCCTTACGGCGTGATCGCCGGACAACTTCGCCCCGAACCCACCAGACGCCGCAAGGCAAGTTAGGAAAACGCAGATGAGCCGCGAGCATCACTTCAACCAACTACGGGAGGCGGTCGCCGAGCACTTCGCCACTAAACCGCCGGCCGATGTGGTGCCGCATGAGGGGCTGACCCGGGATGCGCTGCTCGGCCTGAATCTGCTCGCCGGTAGCGGCCGCCTGGTCACTGTTCAAGACGGTGCTTTGCGGGTGGACGGCAACACCGTCGCGGTCAGCGGCCCCGAGGTTTACACCGACCACGTGAGCGCCCCGGTGGTCACCCGCGCCGCAGTCGAGCGGGCCGGACTCACACCGGCTGATGTACCGAACCTGTGGGTGGTGGACTGATGAGCGGCAACACCGAGGCCGCGAAATACCGGACACGGCTGCGCGACACCGAGGCCCAACGCGACGCCCTAGCGGCCACGCTGACCGGATTGCAGCGCGGCCGGGTGGAATGCATCGCCGCCGCCCACGGTGTGACCGCTGAGGCTTTGTGGGCTTCCGGCGCCGAACTCGACGCCCTGCTGGGCGCCGACGGTGATCCCGACCCCGAGGCGGTCGCCGCCGCCGCCGACACCGCCCGCGAGGTACTCGGCATCCCGGCCCCGGCGCAACCCCGAAGCGGCACCGCCGGATTGCACTCCGGGGCAATGCGTCACCAGCCACCGCAGGACAGTTGGACCAATGCATTCGCCCCGCCCCGGTAACCGGTGGGGAGGGGCCCCGACCCGTCGGCGGCGCGGCTTCTCAGGCATTGCATCCGATATCCCCCCGCAAGCCCGATTTAGCAACTGACAGGAGGACCACAGTGAGGCGAAAGAAACTCGACCGGCAGCGGGTGGTGCTGGTCCCGGCCGACGAGGACGCCCTAGAGCTCGGCGTCGGCGCGGCGGCCGAGCCGGGCATGTTGACCGCTTGCCTGACCGTCACCACCGCCGGGCTCGGGCAGTTCGAAATCCCGCTGACGGCCCGACAGCTCGGGCTGCTCGCTGTGGTCAGCAAGCAGCTCCTCGCGCTCGACGCCAACGACGTTGCGCGGCTGCGCGATCAACTCAACACCCACAACATCGAAAGGAATGACAATGACTAACAGCACCGACGCCGCCCCGGCTGAGGACACCACCGCCGACGCCGCCACCGAGGCCCAGGAGCACACCGAGGCCGAGGAGCACACCGAGGCCGAGGACCACGCCGAGGATGAGCCGAAAGCCGAAGCGGCGCGTTACCGGCGGCGGCTTCGTGAGGCCGAGAAGCAGCGTGACGAACTCGCCGCCCGTGTTGAGGCATTGCAGCGGGCCCAGGCCGAGACCATGTTGGCCGCTGCCGGTGTCAAACCCGAGGCGGTGTGGGCGGTGACCGAATTGGCCGAGGTGCTCGCCGAGAACGGCACCGTGGACGCCGAGAAGCTGACCACCGCGGCTGAGGTTGCCCGCGAGAAGTTCGGCATCACCAAACTCCCCAAAGGCAACATCGTGCCGGGTGTGGGCTCTCAGCCCAGCGGGCTGCCGAAGATCGACGCGTGGAGCGAAGCGTTCAGCCCCCCGCGTAGGCGGTAAAATCGAAGGCGTTGCGCGGGTTTCGCGGCCCGGTGCCCGGCCCGCGCACACGCTTTCCGCCCGGTGCGGATTACGGCAGCGGCCCGGTGCCCGCCGTGAACTCTCTTACTCGTGTTCACGCGGCACCGTGCCGTGCCGCAGAAAGGAAAGCTCATGGCTTTCACCGCACAAACCGGGAACAGCGCCTATCCATGGCGGCCCGATGTCACCACCTTCGCCGCCCAAGACGTGCTCGGCGAAGCTCTCATCCTTCAGGCGTCGGTTGTGGCCGGTGCCGTCGAAGGCGACGCCCCCAGCGTCAGGGTCGCCTACATCAACGACGACGTTGCAACCTTCGTCGCCGAGGCGAGCGAAATCCCCGAGGCCGAGCCCGAACTCGCTGAGTGCGTGATCTACACCGGCAAGGTGTCGCAGTTGATCCGCGTCTCCCGCGAGCAGTACTTCACCAACGGGACCGCCGAGCAGTTGGCCGGGTCGGTATCGCGGGCGCTGACCCGCAAGGCCGACGAAGCGTTTCTCACCCAAGCGGTGCCCACGCCCCCGGCGACGGGGCCGGCTGCCGGTCTGCTCAACATCCCCGACACCGTGGAGGGCGATCCGGTCACCGATTCGCTCGACGCCCTGGTCGATCTCGTCGCCGAGATCCAAACCAACGGCGGCACCCCGAGCCACATCATCGTCGCGCCCGACACGTGGGCGGCGCTGCGGAAGCTCAAGTTCGCCAGCGACAGCAACCAAAGCCTGCTCGGGGCCGGGACCACCGACGCCGAGCCGCTGCTGCTGTCGCTGCCGGTGATCGCCAACGTGGCGGTCCCGTCGATGACCGGGCTCGTGATCGACCGCGCCGCAATCGTTTCGGCGGTGGGCCCGGTGCAGGTCGCCACATCGGCTGATGCGTACTTCAGCACCGACGACATCGGCCTTCGCGCCACCTGGCGCATCGGGCAGAACATCGTCCGGCCGGATCGGGTCGGCACCTTCACCGTCGGCGGCGGCAGCTAGACCGGGCAGCGCGGCGGGGCTTTCGGTTTCTTTCACCCGCCGCAGCGCCCCGGTGGCCGGTCCTGACTCATCGCGGCGGGACCGGCCACCACCCCGGGGCACCCGATCCTCCCGGGGGTGGGGTGGCGCAACTCAAGGCATAGGCAACCGCCCCCCCTGGTCCGAAAAAACCAAACCAAGAACCCCGGGCCGCATGGCCCCCGGCCCCCGGGCCGCCGCCCCTCGTGGCATAGGCGGGGTCGAGAGAGAGCCGCCCAAAAAAATCCGCGTCAGCCCGCCCGCTACGTCCCGAGGGAGTCCTGTTGCCCGAGTCCGAGCCGTTGATGCTGTCCACCCGCCGCCTACGCGAAGCGGTCACCGCCCTTGTCGAGCCGATCCCGATATGGGACGGCGGGACGTGCCGGTGGTCTGATGCGCTGTATTGGCGGCTGCGCGGGTCGCTGCGCGGCCAACCGGGCCGATCCGGTAGGCGGGTGCCCGATTCGCGGCTGCCGTGCCGCGCTGACGTTCTCACGCTGCTGATCGACATCGACATGACCGCCGCCGAGTGGCAC
>VERS01000106.1 GCA_018882545.1 Mycobacterium sp. | reverse complement strand
CCGGTGCCGGAGTCGCCGGTATCCGATTCGCCGGTATGCGCTGACCGCTGCCAGGCGGCCTCGTAGAACCACTCCAGCGGGACGGGACTGTCCCGGGCGGACAGCGGCCGGCGTGCCGGGCGGCCGGCGGCAGCGCGCGGGGGCGCGAAGTCCAGCAGATGCCGGGTGTGCTGCCAGGGGGTCGGCGGCAGCACCGGGTGCGGTTCGGGCGGATGCGGGCCGGCCGGCGGCCGTTCGGTGAAAGTCGCGTTCAGTGCGGTGTGGAACGCGATGGTCTCGTCGGAATCCCGCTGCAGAGTCCCCAGCGCGTGGTGGTGGGTGTTGCCCGAATCCGGGTCCTCGAGGGTGTCGGCGATGGCCTTGGTCAGCAACGGGTGCGGGCTGATCTCGATGAAGGTGCAGTGATCGGCGCCGGCGGCCGCGATCGCGTCCCCGAAGCGAACCGGGTTGCGCAGGTTGGCCACCCAGTGTTCGGCGTCGAATTGCGCAGTCTCGCCGGCGTTGTCGACGGTGGAGATCACCGGGATCACCGGATAACCCGGTTCCAGATCGGCCAGCGCATCCCGCAACTCCGGCAGGATCGGGTCCATCATCGCGTGGTGGGAGGCCACGTCGACGTTCACTTTGCGGGCGAAGATGTTTCCCGCGGTGGCACTGGCGACCACGGCGTCGACGGCTTCGACCGGTCCGGCCACCACCGTCTGGCGGGGTGAGGCGTACACCGCGACCGTGACCTCCGGGAAGTCGGCGATGAGCGCCTCGGTGGCCGGGGCGCCGAGTTCGATCAGCGCGATCGCACCGGTGGCGGCGCACCGCGACATCAACTGCGACCGGCGGGCGATCACCCGGAAGCCCTCGGCCGGGCTCAGCGCGCCGGCGGCCACGGCCGCGGTCACCTCGCCCATCGAGTGGCCGATCACCGCGTCGGGCTCGATCCGGTAGGAGCGCCACAGCGCCGTCAACGCCAGCTGGATGCCCACCAGCACCGGCTGGATCTCCTCGATGGCGGTCAACTCGCGGCCCTCGGCCAGTGTCTCGTAGAGCGAGAAGCCGACCTCGGCGACGAAGTCCAGTTCCAGGTCGTCGATGGCGGCGGCGAAGGCCGGTTCGTCGGCCAGTAGCTGACGTCCCATCCCGGCCCACTGGGATCCCTGGCCGGAGTAGACGAACACGATGCCCGGCCCGCACGGCCCGGGATGGGGACCGGCGACACCGGGCGCGGTCTCACCGGCGGCGACCGCCCGCAGACCGGCGACCGCCGCGTCCCGGTCGGTGGCGCACACCGTCGCGAACAGCGGTTGATGGGTGCGGTGATAGTCCAGAGTGTGCGCGACGTCGGCCAGCGGTACCGCCGCGCCCGGGCCGGACATCCAGTCGGCCAGCACCTGCGCCATCCCGGCCAGACGCTCCGGGCTTTTCCCGCTGACCACCAGTGTCGTCAGGGCCGGCGCTGCCGGTGACAGCCGGCGCGCGGCGGTCGGCGGCTGGGTGAGCACCACATGGGCATTGGTGCCGCCGAACCCGAACGACGACACCCCCGCCAGCCGCTGTCCGCCGTCGGCGGACCACCGGACCGGCTCGTCGACCACCTTCAGGTGCAGTTCGTCGAACGGGATGTGCGGATTGGGATCGCCGAAATGCTGATTGGGCGGGATCTCGCCGCGCTGGACGGCCAGGGTCGCCTTGATCAGGCCGACGATGCCCGCCGCCGCCTCCAGGTGCCCGAGGTTGGTTTTGGCGGCGCCGACCAGCAGCGGCTCGTCCTGCTCGCGGCCCCGGCCGTAGACGGCACCGAGGGCGCGGGCCTCGATCGGATCGCCGAGCAGCGTCCCGGTGCCGTGCGCCTCGACGTAGCCGACGTCGGTGGGATCCACCCCGGCGTCGGCGCAGGCGGCCCGCAGCACCGCCGCCTGGGCGGCCGGGCTGGGCGCCATCAGTCCATTGGACCGGCCGTCCTGGTTGACCGCCGAACCGCGGATCACGGCGAGAATCCCGTCGCCGTCGCGCAGTGCGTCGGAAAGCCGCTTCAGCACGGCCACCCCGCAGCCCTCGCCGCGGACGAACCCGTCGGCCGCGGCGTCGAAGGCGTGGCAGCCGCCGGTGGGCGACATCGCGCCGGCCTGGTCGAAACTGCGGGTCACGACCGGCGACAGCAGCAGGTTGACGCCGCCGGCGATGGCCAGGTCGGACTGGCCGGTACGCAGACTCTGGCAGGCCAGGTGCACCGCGACCAACGACGATGAGCACGCGGTGTCGATCGTCAGCGACGGGCCGCGGAAGTCCAGCGCGTAGGACAGCCGGTTGGCGATGATGCTCAGTGCGCCACCGGTTCCCGTCCACGCATCGACCCCGCTGAGGTCGCGGGCGGCCAGGAAGCCGTACTCACTGACGCAGGCCCCGATGAACACCCCGGTCAGGGATCGCTGCAACGACTCCACCGGGATGCCGGCGTGTTCGAGCGCCTCGACGGTCACCTCGAGCATCAGCCGCTGCTGCGGGTCGATGAAGTCCGCCTCGCGGTGGGTGATCCCGAAGAACTCGGCGTCGAAGCTGGCGTAGTCGGACAAAAACGCGCCCCAGCGCGTGGTGCCCGCCAGCGCCTCCGCGGCCTGCGGCGAGCCGTCGTCGAACGCCCGCCACCTGTCGTCGGGAACCGTGGTGACCGCCGATCGACGCTCGATCAGCAAGTCCCACAGGGCATCCGGTCCGTGGACGTCACCCGGCAGCCGGCAGCCCAGGCCGATGACGGCGATCGGCTCGGTCAGGGATGCGGTGGTGCCTTCGGCGGCACGGGTCGCCTCGATCTCCGGATGGGTCAGTGCGTACGCCAGACCGGCGATCGTCGGGTGCTGCCAGATGTCCACCGGCGAGACCGGGCGGGAGAGCACCTCCGAGAGTTCGCCGGCCAGCACGACCCCGTCCCGGGAACCCACGCCCAGTTGGTTGAACGGGAGGTGCGGGTCGACGTTGTCGGGGTTGCAGCCGATATTGGTGACGAGGTAGTCGATCAGCCAGTTGCGCAGTTCGTCCTCACCGTCGCCGGGCAACGTCATACAGCGATGTCCATTCGCTGGAACTCCCCGTGGCGGTACAACTGCCCACACGACGACCGGCGGATCTTGCCGCTGGTGGTGATCGGGATGGATCCCGGCGAAACCAGCACCAGGTCATCGACCTTCAGGTTGTGCGATTTCCACACCGCGGCGGCCACCTCGTCCCTGACCGCACCCAACTCCGGTGCGGGCTTGACCTCGACGATGGCCACCAGGTTCTCCGACGCCTCGTCCTCGACGGCGATGGCGGCGACCCGGCCGCCGGTGATCTCCCGGATGGTCGCCTCGATGTCCTCGGGGTAGTGGTTGCGCCCGTCGACGATCAGCAGATCCTTGAGGCGGCCCATGATGAACAACTCACCGTCGGAGATCGCTCCCAGATCCCCGGTGCGCAGCCACGGTCCGGCCGGGGTGCCCTCCGAGGGATTGGTGATGCGGCCGCGGAAGACGCGGGTGGTCGGCTCGGGTTTGCGCCAGTAGCCCAGGGCGACGTGGTCACCCTTGGTCCAGATCTCACCGATGACGCCCTCGGGCTGCTCGGTGGCGGTCTGCGGGTCGACGATGCGCACCTGATAGGCGGTCGGCACCCCGTAGCTGACCAGTTCGGTGCTGCCGTCATGGTCGCAGCCGCGGCGGCTGGCGACCCCGCCGGCGAGCTCCTGCAGATCGAAACGTGCGGTGCGCACCGTCGCGGAGATCGGTGGGGACGCGACGTAGAGGGTGGCCTCGGCCAGCCCGTAGGACGGGCGGATGACCTTCTCGATGAGCCCGAATTTCGCGAAGCGGTCGATGAACCGCGCAATGGTGCCGTAGTGCACCCGCTCGGCGCCGCTGAGGATGGTGTGCACCCCGGACAGGTCCAGACCCGACAGGTCGGCGTCGGAGGTCCGGCGGGCGGCCAGTTCGAACGCGAAGTTCGGGGCACCGGAGAAGCACCCCGGGTTGCGGGCCATCAGCTGCATCCAGCTCGCCGGTTTGGCCAGGAATGCCAGCGGACTGGTCAGTACGGCGTCGCAGCCGGTGACCACCGGTGCGCAGACACCCATGATCAGGCCCATATCGTGGAAGAACGGGAGCCACGAGACCACCGAGGTGTTCTCCTGGACGGTGCCGCCGAACTCGGCGAAGTAGGCGCCGACGGCTTGGTCCAGGTTGCTGGTGACATTGCGGTGCGACACGATCACGCCGGCCGGGGTACGGGTCGAACCGGAGGTGTACTGCAGGTAAGCCGGCCCGGGCCGGGAGTCGTCCTTCTCGTCGAGTTCCAGGGTCGCGTCAACGTCGATGAGGTCGACCTCGATGACGGTCGGCGCCGGCCGGCCGGCGCGGGGGGTCGCATACCTGTTGACGTCGGTCACCACGGCCGAGGTGGTCAGCAGCACCGAGGGGGTGCTGTCGTCGAGTGCGGACTCGGTGCGCTGATCGTGGGCGCCGAACATCGGCACCGACAGCGGAACTGCGATCAGGCCGGCCTGCAGCGAGGCGTAGAACGCGACGATGTAGTCCAGTCCCTGCGGGGCCACGATTGCGACCCGGTCGCCTTTGGTGGCGGTGCGGCGCAGTTCGGCGGCCAGCGCGAGCACGCGGCGGTACAGCTGGCTCCAGGTCAGGCTCTCCCGGTGTCCGGTGCCCAGCACGGGACCGTCCACGAAGGCGAATGCCGTGGCGTCACCCCGGGTTGTCGCCTGGTGGCGCAGCAGGGCGGGCAGGGTCTGATCGGTCGTTTGCACAGGGGTACCTCACTGGTTGGTCAGCGGTTGATCGGCGAGCGGTCGGCGCGGGCCCGGCCGCGGTTCGGCAGACCGATTCCGGCCTGCCGGCCTCTTTCTTCGAACGTGCGTCTAGGTGGGCGTTCGGCACCAGCGCGTCGTTGCGCCGCCTTACCCCGGGTGCCGTGGGACGAACCTGAGAAGACCTTACCAGCGTCCAACGACGAAAACATATCCAGCAAACAGTCTGATCGGGATTCGGCGACCTGCGTATCAGCCCGCGTGCGACTCCAACAGGCGTTTTTCGACGAGTTCAGACAGTTTCAGCAAATTTTCTGTAATGTAGAAATGACCACCGTCAAAGACCGTCACCTCGAAGTACCCGGTGGTCCGCTCGCGCCAGGGGCTGACCAACTCGGCCGTGGCCAGCGCGTCATTCTCCGGCCGCAGCGCATAAATCGGACAGGACAGCACCGCATCGGGCGCGGGTTCGTACGCCGCGATCGCCTTGAGGCCCCGCAACGTGGGCAGCAGGGTTGCGGCGAACTGGTCGTCTTTGAGGAACTCCGGGTTGACGCCGGTGAGCTCACTGACCGCGCTCAGCAATTGGAGGTCGGTTCCATCCAGGTTGGAGATCCGACGCAGCAGACCCGGTGCGGCGCAGGCCGATACGAACAGCGCCGCCACCGGGTTGCCGGCGGCCTCGAAGCGCGCGGCGAGTTCGAACGCCAGCAGCGCCCCCATGCTGTGGCCGAAGAACGCGACCTCGGAACCGGGGGTCTCCCCGGGTTTGAGCATCGTCGCGAGCGTATCGGCCAACTCGTTGATCCCGGTGTACTTGGAAAGATCTCTGCCGGCCCGCTTACCGGGGTACTGCACGGCGACGCAGCGCACCCGGGGTGAGAGGGCCCGGGCGAACGGCGTGTAGAAATCGGCCGTGCCGCCGGCGTGCGGAAAAATGTAAAGCCGCGACCCGGGCGTCGTCACCGGGCTCACGGTAGAGGGACTGCGGGCGCTTCGTCCACCGGCGGGTCGGCTGAGGGGTAATCGACCCCGTCGGCGGCGTGGCGGGACTAGCGTGGGAATGCGCCACGTCGCTGGTCGGTGCGCAGGTGGTGAGGAATCCGGGCTGGACGGGAGGGCTGAGATGGTCGTTGGGCTGGCATGCGTATTACCCGTGTGCGAACGGGTGGTCCGCTGATGAACGAGGAGACCCGCGACGCCGCCGCTGAATGGCTTCCCGGGTCGGTGGAGGAGGTACTGGCCGGCCCGCCCGGTCCCGGGGTGGGGGCGTTCTTCGACCTCGACGGCACCCTGGTCGCCGGTTTCACCGCGGTGATCCTGACCCGGGAGCGGTTCCGCAGCCGCGATATGGGGGTCGGGGAGTTGCTCAGCATGGTCGCGGCCAGTCTGGACCACCAGTTGGGCCGCATCGAGTTCGAGGGCCTGATCAACCGGGCCACCGAAATGTTGCGCGGCCGGCCGCTGTCCGACCTGCAGCAGCTCGGCGAGCGGCTGTTCACCGAGAAGATCGAGAAGCGCATCTACCCGGAGATGCGCGAACTGGTGCAGGCGCACCTGGATCACGGCCATACCGTGGTGCTCAGTTCCTCGGCACTGACCATTCAGGTCGAACCGGTGGCGCGCTTCCTGGGCATCGTCAACACCCTGAGCAACCGGTTCGAGGTCGATCTCGACGGACTGCTCACCGGCAACGTGCTCAAGCCGGTCCTGTGGGGCCCCGGCAAGGCCGACGCCGTTGTGAAGTTCGCCGCCGACAACGACGTCGACCTTGCCGAGAGCTACTTCTACGCCGACGGCGACGAGGACGTGGCGCTGATGCAGCTCGTGGGCAACCCCCGCCCCACGAATCCGGGCGAGAAGATGGCCGCCACCGCCCGCGAGCGGGGCTGGCCGATCCTGGAGTTCCGCAGCCGGGGCCGCGGCGGCCTGGCCGGGCAGTTACGCACCCTCATCGGCGTCGGCTCGGTCGTGCCGGCGGCCTACGGCGCCGCCGGGTGGGGTCTGTTGACCCGCAGCCGACGCCGCGGGGTGAACTTCTTCACCAGCGCGTTCCCGCAGATGTTGTTGGCCCTCAACGGAGTCAAGTTGAACGTGCTGGGGGAGGAGAACATCAAGAAGAAGCGCCCGGCGGTGTTCATCTTCAATCACCGCAACAATTTCGACCCCGTGCTCGTCGGCTCGCTCCTCAAGGACAACTGGAC
>VERS01000105.1 GCA_018882545.1 Mycobacterium sp. | reverse complement strand
ACTCCGACCTTCAGCGTGAACCTCGCCAGCGGTGTGGTCACCGGCACCGTTGCGGCCACCGATCCCGACAACGACCCTCTCTCCTATGCCGCACCCGCCACCACCGCCAAGGGAAGTGTCGCGGTCACCAAGGCCGGCGCGTTCACCTACACCCCCACTGACGCCGCCCGGCAGAACGCCGCCTCAACCAGCGCGACGACCGCCGACAAGAGCGATGCCTTCACCGTGTCGGTCACCGACAGCTACGGTGCGGCGAGTACGGTCACGGTGAGCGTCCCGGTGGCGCCGTCCGGCAGCCCGGTTACACCCGGAAGCGGGCGGATGGCCGTCGGCATGAACCTGGAGAACGTCGTCGACTGGTCGCCGGCCTGGACGTTCACGGATGCGTTCAAAGCGTCCCGGCCGTGGATTTCGCACACCTTCAACCCCCAAACATGGTCGACCACATGGGATCCGGCCCAGGCACCCGTTCTGGACGTCGACCCCAACGGCAACGTCCGATCACTGAAGACCTGGAACCAGAACGGCGTCCAGATGAGGCAGCACGCCGGGACCCTGATGTTCGACGGGCTCGACGGTGGCTACGCTGGCGGCACCTACCACGCGCAATGGGACGGCACCGGTGTCGTGTCCTTCGGCAACGACGCTGTCGTCATCTCAACCGGGCGAACCGCCGCCGGCCGCAACTTCGCCGAACTTCAGGTCACACCCACCGACAACGGCATCTATCTGCGGATCGAGCAGACCAGTCCGACCGACCCGGTCCGCGACTTCAACGTCTGGATGCCCGACTACAACGGCCAGAGCTTCGTCGGCCAGCGCTGGCAGCCCGGATCCGCGTTCTCCCCGTTCCACCCGCTGTTCCTGTCACGTCTGGACGCTTTCGACACGCTGCGTTTCATGGGCATGCAGGAAACCAACACCTCCGACATCGTCACCTGGTCGGATCGCCGGGACGCCAACGACATTCGGCAGGGCTCGGGACCGGAGGGCACGCCCAGCGAACCGATCGCCAACGGAATGTCGCTGGAGTACCTGGTGCAACTCGCCAACGACATCGACGCCGACCCCTGGTTCAACATGCCCTATCAGGCCGATGACACCTTCGTCCGCAACTTCGCCTCCTACGTCAGCCGGCATCTGGAGTCCGGCCGGACCGTCTATGTGGAATGGGCCAACGAGGTGTGGAACTTCGGCTACGGGTTCGAGGCCTCCCATTGGGTGGCCCAGAAGGCCGATGCTGCCGGTCTGGACCCCGACTACGGCCAGTGGATCGTCGCCGGTCAGGAGGCCAAACGGGATCTGTCGATCTGGTCTGAGGTGTTCGCCGGCCAGTCAGCGCTGCGACTGGTCCGGGTGGCGGCCGGCTGGGCTGCGGTGGACTGGGTGAGCAACCAGATCGCCGAAAACATGGACGGCACCTTCGATGCGATCGCGATCGCGCCCTACATCACACCCACCGATGAACAGCGTGCCGGCTACACCGCGGCCACCACCGTCGACCGGGTGATCGCCGACACCCGGACCAACATCGCGACCTCGCTGCAGTGGACGGCCAATCATGAGCGGCTGGCCCGGGAGTGGTCGGCTCGGCTGGGTCGGCCGATCGAACTGCTCGCCTATGAGGGCGGCCCGCACCTCGACGGCCGAAATGCGGCGTACCAGAACGCCTTCTACGCGGCGACCAACGATCCGCGGATGGGCGATATCTACCGCGATTACCTCAAGGGCCTCGACGCGACGGGCATGGACCTCTTCGTCGATTTCCAGTTCACCGGTCCGCCCGGAGCGGCACCCTGGGGTGACTTCGCCAAACTGCACCGGATGGACCAACCGCTGGCCACAGCTCATCTCTACAACGCGGTGCTCTCGGCCGCCAACGGCACGCTGTGGAGCGTGCTTTAACCGGCCGGTGCGCACTCCCCCAGCACCCTGGCGATCGCATCGCGCTCGGGCGGGGTCACCCACAGCCGGTAGGCGGCCTTGACCGCCACGATCCGGCTGACGAAGGTGCATCGGTAGGCCTTGTTGGGAGGCAGCCATGTTGCGGCGTCACCGTCGCCCTTCTCCTGGTTGACCCAGCCGAGGGTGGCCTGCAGATTTTGCGGATCGTTGGCGAAGTTGCGGCGGGTGAACTCATCCCACTGCTGGGCACCGGTCTGCCAGGCACCCGACAGCGACACGACGTGGTCGATCTGAACCTCCGCTGAGCTGCCCGGTCCACGCTGGAATGCGAAACTCGTTCCGGTGTAGGGGTCGTTGAGGATTCCGCTGAGGACGGCGCAGCCGTTGGATCCTGGCTTGGTCACCACGTCCACCAGATCGCGGCGCAGAATGTCGTTGCGGGTGTCACATCCATTGCGGCCGCCGGCGACGGCGACATCATCAGTCCAGGCATCCCCGAAGAGGCTGCGCTCATAGCCGGTCTTGGGAGCTCGCCCCTTGACCTCCAGGCCGTCGAGCAGGACCCCGACGTCACTGGCCGGATCGGCCTCCGCCGCAGGCGTTGTCGGCAGCAACCCGCACAGGGCTACGCCCAGCGCACCCGCCCACGCGATCGTTCGTCTCACGGTCCCCCAACGCTGTCAGAATCAGGGTACCCCCGACGACCGACGGGTCAGCCCTGGAATCAGCCCCACCAGAACGCCGTCGCGATGGCGATGTAGAGCGCGATCAGGGCCGCCCCTTCAAACCAGGTCGACTCCCCGTCGAACGTCACCAGCACCGCGACCAGCGCCGACATGATCATCACCGCCAGCAGCAGCGGCGAGAGCACCAGATCGAAGGTGGGCTGGCCCAGCAGCGCCGCTGACAGACACACGATGGGCGCGATGGTCAGGGCCACCTGCACGGGAGACTGCAGGATCACCTGGATGCCGTAGTCCATCTGGTTCTTCGCGGCCAACTGAATGCCGACGACGTTCTCCACCGCATTGCCCGCGATGGCGACGATCACCAGACCGGCGAACACCTCGTTGATGCCGATGGCATCCATCGCCGGCTGCAGGGCCGACACGAACCACTCCGAGACGAACGCTGCCCCGACACCGGTGGCGGCAAGCATCCCGATAGCCATGAACAGCGGCCATTCGCCGTGGGAGGCGGCCCTGCTCGCGGCTTTGGCTGAGTCCGGGCTGGCCGCGATGGGCGAGGAGCCGCCCTCGGAATGGCCCTCGTGCGCTGGGTGACCGGGCTTGCGTCTGGACAACGCCGCGGGCAGCGACAGCAGGAACAGACCCAGCATGACGATGGAGACGACGACCGAGACCACCCGTTCGTGGGACTCCGCCGGGGTGTGCATCGAGGCGGTCAGCGTCGGCACGGCCAGGATGAAGACCGCCAGGGTCAGCATCAGTCCGAGGGTGCGGCCGTCGTCGGCGGCGAAACGTTGCCGGCCGTGCTTGAGCCCGCCCACCACGAAGGCCAGTCCCAGGATCAGCAGGACGTTCGCCAGGATCGACCCCACCAGGGTGGCTTTCACGACCCCGAACAACCCGGCCTTGAGCGCGAAGAGGATGACGAACAGCTCCGGCAGGTTGCCCAGCGCGGACTGCAGCACCCCGGTGGCGCTGGGCCCGAGGCGGTCACCGAGTGCCTCCACCGACCGCCCGACCAGGGAGGCCAGCGTGGCCAGGGCGACCGCCGCCACGACAAAGGCCAGCACCGCGTTGGAGTGGGCGAAGTGCAGGATCCCGGCGGCCACCGCCGAGATCACCGTGATGGCGATCGTGATGCGGTCTCGCCGGCTCAGCAGCGGCAGCCGCTCCGTCGTCGTTGTCACACGCTTCTCCTTACGGGTAGCGCCAGAGTTTGCCAGAACTGCACGGCTCGTGTCGGAAAATCGGTGAGGCGGGCATTTCGGGTGGGCGTAGGTTGATTTCGTGCACGTCGCTGCGATGACCACGCAACTGCCACTCGGCCGGGTTGGCGACACCGCCCGCCGCGTTCAGTCGGCCGGATTCCCCGGACTGCTGTTCACCGAGACCGGCCGCACCCCCTTTCTCAGTGCGGCGGTGGCCTCCCAGGCCGCGCCCGGGCTTGAGTTGTCCACCGGGGTTGCGGTGGCCTTCCCGCGCAGTCCATTCGTCGCCGCGGCCAGCGCCTGGGAGTTGCAGGAGGCCGTTCATCAGAAGGATCCGGCCGGGCGGTTCCGGCTCGGGCTCGGCACCCAGGTGCGTACCCATGTGGTGCGCCGGTACGGATCGGCCTTCGAGCATCCCGGTCCTCGGCTGCGCGACTACGTCCTGGCGGTCAAGGCCTGTTTTGCGGCCTTTCGCACCGGCCGCCTCGACCACCACGGCGAGTTCTACGACCTGGACTTCATCACGCCCCAGTGGAGTCCCGGTCCCATCTCCGCTCCCGACCCGAAAGTCGACGTCGCAGCGGTGAATCCGTGGATGTTGCGGATGGCAGGCGAGGTGGCCGACGGCGTTCATGTCCATCCCCTCGGGGAGCCCGGTTACCTGCTGCGCCATGTCGTGCCGAGCATCGCCGCCGGGTCGGCGAAAGCCGGGCGCTCGTCGGGCGACATCGCCGTGATCGTGCCGGTCATGACGATCGTCGGCGACACCGATGCCGAACGCGACGCCGAACGCGAGTTGGTACGTGCCAGCCTGAGCTTCTACGGCAGCACCCCCAACTACGCCTTCATCTGGGACGAGGCGGGCTTCGAGGGCACCACCGCGAGGATTCGGGAGAAACAGAAGGCCGGTGACCTCGCCGGGATGGCAGCGCAGATCACCGACGAACACATCGCCGTCTTCGCCACCGAGTCGAACTGGGACAGGCTGGCCGACGCACTGCAGGCCAAGTACGGCGCAGTGGCCTCACACCTGGTGTTCTACAACGCCCTGACGGGTCCGGAGAAACTTGACCGCTATGGCGAGGTCGCCCGGCGCCTGCAGTGTTAACCTCCCGCCATGTCAGGTCTAACCGGACTGCTCGGCGCGGACTGCATCGCCCTTGATGTCCCTGCAGCCACCTGGGAGGAAGCGGTCCTCGCGGCCGGGCAACTGCTGGAACGCGCCGGCATCGCCGGTCCGGCCTACACCGGGTCGATGATCGACAATGTTCTGACCAACGGCCCCTACATCGTGGTGGCGCCGGGATTCGCCTTCGCCCACGCCCGTCCGTCGGAGGCGGTGCACCGGACCGGCATGTCCTGGGTGCGACTGGACCAGCCGGTTGCGTTCGGGCACAGCACCAATGACCCGGTTGGCCTGGTGGTGGCGCTGGCGGCCATCGACGACGGCGCACACGCCGCCGCGATGGCCGAGTTGGCCAAGGTGGTCGGCAGCCCCGCGAAGCGGTCGGCGTTGGATGCCGCCACCGGACCGGCGGAGGTTCTGGCGATCCTCGGCGGAGCCGCCACCGGGAACCAGGCGGCGACGCCGGTGGGTCACACCTCCAACCTGATCCTCACGGTATGCGGAAACGGCCTGGGCACCAGCCTTTTCCTCAAGAACACCCTCGAACAGGTGCTCAGCACCTGGGGCTGGGGTTCGTACATCACGGTGGAGGCAACCGACACCATCTCGGCCAAAGGCCGCGCGAAAGAGGCCGACCTGATCATGACCTCCGGCGAGATCGCCAAAACCCTTGGTGACGTTGGTATTCCGGTGAAGGTCATCGAGAACTTCACCTCCAACCGGGAAGTCGACGCCGCCCTGCGCGACTCCTACGACGTCTGATCCGGCGAGAGGGAACTCCCATGAATTGGTTGGTCGCCGTCGCCGAGTTCATCGTCAACGAAATCCTCGCCGTACCGGCCTATCTGATCGGCATCATCACCGCAGTCGGACTGATCGCACTGCGCAAGAGCGTCGGGCAGGTGATTGGTGGTGCGCTGAAAGCGACGCTGGGGTTCCTGCTCATCGGCGCCGGAGCCACCCTGGTGGTGGCATCCCTCAAACCGCTCGGTGTGATGATCCAGGGCGCGGCCGGCACCAAGGGGGTGGTGCCGACCAACGAGGCCATCGTGGGTATCGCCCAGAAACAGTTCGGTGCGCAGGTGGCCTGGCTGATGATCCTCGGTTTCGCGATCAGCCTGCTGCTGGCCCGGTTCACCCCGTTGCACTACGTGTTCCTCACCGGCCACCACACCCTGTTCATGGCCACCCTGCTGACCATCGTGCTGGCCAGTGCCGGACTGCCGGGCGCGACCGTCATTCTCGTCGGCGGTCTGCTGCTGGGGGTGGTGATGGTGGCTCTGCCGGCGATCTCCCAGCCCTGGACCAAACGGATCACCGGCGATGACAGCATCGCCGTCGGCCACTTCGGCACCCTGGGCTACATCGCCTCCGGCATCACCGGTCGGTTCGTCGGCGGCAGCAAGAGTCGATCCACCGAGGACCTCAAGCTGCCGGAATCGCTGCGTTTCCTGCGTGATTCGATGGTGGCCACCGCGCTGTCGATGGTGCTGATGTACCTGGCGGTGTCGCTGATCTATCTGGCCAGGGTCGGCGGGGACACCGCGTTCGCCGCGTTCGCCGACGACTCCGGCGGCGGAGCCGCCAGCAGTGTGGGCAACTACCTGATGATGGGTGTGACGCAGGGCCTGAGCTTCGGGGTGGCCGTCGCGGTGATCTTGTTCGGGGTGCGCACCATCCTCGGGGAGTTGGTGCCGGCGTTCCAGGGCATCGCCGAGCGGATGGTGCCCGGGGCGGTTCCAGCCCTGGATGCGCCCATCGTGTTCCCGTATGCCCAGAACGCGGTGCTGATCGGGTTCGTCTCGAGTTTCATCGGCGGCCTCGTCGGCCTCGCGGTGCTCTCGCTGTGGCTGGGCCCGGCCTTCGGCTGGGTGCTGGTGCTGCCCGGCCTGGTGCCGCACTTCTTCACCGGCGGTGCGGCCGGGGTGTTCGGCAACGCCACCGGCGGACGGCGCGGGGCGGTGGCCGGTGCGTTCGTCAACGGTCTGCTCATCACCTTCCTGCCGGCGCTGCTGGTGAAGGTGCTCGGCTCCTTCGGCGAGGAGAACACCACCTTCGGC
>VERS01000704.1 GCA_018882545.1 Mycobacterium sp. | reverse complement strand
AAGCCTGCCCGCCGGCGGGGGCGACCCACTGGCCGCCGATGAAGTTCTCATAGCGGCTCGGGAACGACATCAGCGCCCCGGCGGCACCCGGACGTGCGTAAACGGTCATCTCGGCAATTCCCCTTCGATAGGCGTGTAACGCAGCTCACACTATCGTTCCAGGCGGACACAGCCGCTCGGATAGGTTTGGCGGCATGCCCGACGACCCGTACCTGTGGCTGGAAGACATCGGCGGCGACGAAGCACTGGGCTGGGTGCGTCAGCGCAATTCCGCCACCATCGCCGAGTTCGGCGACGCTTCGTTTGAGCGGATGCGCGCCGAGGCCCTGGAGGTCCTCGATACCGATACCCGAATCCCCTACGTGCGCCGGCGAGGGGAGTATCTCTACAACTTCTGGCGCGATGCGGCCAACCCGCGGGGATTGTGGCGACGGACCACGCTGGAGAGTTACCGCACCGACGGGCCCGACTGGGACGTCATCATCGACGTGGACGAACTGGCCCGCGCCGAGGGCGAGAACTGGGTCTGGGCTGGTGCCGACGTCATCGAACCGGACCACTCACGGGCATTGGTCTCGCTGTCCCGCGGTGGATCCGACGCCTCGGTGGTCCGGGAATTCGACATGCGGTCCAGGGGTTTCTTAGTCGGCGGATTCGAGCTTCCGGAGGCCAAGTCGCGGGTCGCCTGGGAGGACCACGACACCCTGCTGGTCGGAACCGACTTCGGCGCAGACTCATTGACGGATTCGGGCTATCCGCGGCTGGTCAAGCGCTGGCGACGAGGCCAGCCGCTCGCCGAGGCGCAGACGCTGTTCACCGGAGCGCAGACCGATGTCACCGTCGCCGCCGGAGTCGACCGGACACCGGGTTATCAGCGGACACTGATCTATCGGGCGATCGACTTCTTCAATGACGAGCGTTACCAGCTGCGGTCCGGGGAACTCATCCGCATCGACGCGCCCACCGACGCCACGGTCTCGGTACACCGGGACTGGCTTCTGATCGAGTTGCGCAGCGACTGGCACACCGGCCGGGCCGACTTCACCGCCGGCTCGCTGCTGGCCGCGGACTACGAGGAATTCCTCGACGGCACAGCGGAGTTGGCGGTCGTGTTCGAACCTGACGCCCACACCTGCCTGCACCAATACGCCTGGTCCAGGGATCGGTTGCTGATGGTGACGCTGGCCGACGTGGCCAGCAGGGTTGAGGTCGTCACACCCGGCACATGGACCCGGCAACCGGTCGGCGGCCTGGCCGCCAACAGCAACACCGTCATCGCCGCCGTTGACGACACCGGCGACGAGGTTTTTCTGGACTCCAGTGGATTCCTGACGCCCTCGACGCTGCTACACGGGACCGCGGACGGTCACGTCAGCCCGATCAAGGTGGCACCGGCCTTCTTCGATCCCTCCAATCTGGAAGTAGCACAGCACTTTGCGACCTCCGACGATGGCACCCAGGTGCCCTACTTCGTCGTGGGGCCGCGCGGAGCACACCCGGCCCAACCGACTCTGCTCAGCGGTTACGGCGGGTTCGAGGTCGCCCAGACGCCTGGTTACGGCGGCGTGCTGGGCAGGCTGTGGCTGACCCGCGGTGGCACCTACGTACTGGCCAACATACGCGGTGGCGGGGAGTACGGACC
>VERS01000703.1 GCA_018882545.1 Mycobacterium sp. | reverse complement strand
CCCTGCGCACCCTGGCTGTAGCCCAGCACCACCTTCGGGCCGGGGGTCGCCCGGATCAGCTCGTCGAGCCGCAGCGCCCCGACATGGATGGCGCCGCGCGGGTTGTCCCCGGCCGAGGGATCCAGCCGCGCCGGGGTCTTGACCTGCAGCTGCCGGCGGCCCCCGGCGCCGGCCCAGCCGCGGCAGACCCAGCGCATGTAGTTGATCCGCCGGTCGATGCCCAGGTCCAGGGGGCTGACGGTGAGCACGGTCTCGGCGGTCATGAAACTGCCTCCTCGGTTGCCGACCCGCTCAGTATGCTGCGCAGATGGATCGGTGGCCCGGGGACGTCGCCTCCTCCGGCGGAGGGTACGACGAATCGCCGGATCAGATCGACCGGGGGGAGGAGGGTCTGCTCGACGACAGCGAGGATCCCGGAGACGACGTGGGGACGCTCTAGAGTCACGGGCCGACTCACACGTCGTCCTCGTCCTCGTCGGAGCCCTCGACGTCGTCGATCATCTCGTAGGGTTCGCCCCATTTGCCGGGTTCCCCGTAGTCGTAGTCGTCGCTGGGTTTGCGTCCCATACCAGGTCCTTCGCCGTGAAAGAGGTTGTCGGTCAATGCTATTGCGCGACTACCGCTGGTAGCGGCGGATGTTGTAGATCGGGGCGTTGTCCAGCGGAACGACGGCGACCGGCACACCGTAGGTCGAGGCGTGCACCATCTTGCCGGCGCCCACATACAGCCCGACGTGCGAGGCGTCGGAGTAGTAGGTGATGACGTCACCGGGCCGGATCTGGTTCAGCGAGACCGGCTGCCCACCGCGGGCCAGCGCCTGGCTGGAATGCGGGAGTTCCACCCCGGCCTGCCGGAACGACCACACCACCAACCCGGAGCAGTCGAAGGCGTGCGGGCCCGCGGCGGCCCACACATACGGATCGCCCAGCCGGGTCAGCGCCGCCCGCACCGCGATCGCCCCGGCAGCGCTACCCCGGCCGGGCAGCGCCGCCGCCCGGGCCGACGGGGCGCGCTGGACCTGGTGGGCGACGGTCACCACCTGCGGCTCCCAGCGCACCGATGCGCCGGGGTGCACGGGGGCGAAGGCCACGGTCGCGGGAACGGCCAGGACCGTCGCGGCCCAGGACACAAACCGTCGAAGACGCGCCATGCTGGCCTCCAGCCGTGGGTCTCGGTGCCGATACGCGATCGTGATCTGACCGAGATGTCGCCGCAGCTGTTGCCGGTGTTACATCTGATTCGGGTGTGACGAAGCGGGGGGCCACCGAAGTCCGGCGCCGCCGGTGTCCCTACTGGTCGACGGCGGCTGACCGGCGCCGCCTCGGAATGCGGTCGGTGATCGAACTCAGCGAGGTGACCAGGCGGTTGAGGGTGTCGACGGCGTTCTCGAGGGTGTCGGCGGTGGGGGTCAACGCCTCCACGGTCGGCTGCAGCCGGCTGAGGATCTCGGCGGCCTCGGTGAGTTGCTCCAGTGGCCCGTCCTTCTCGGTCAGCTTGTCGAGGATGCCGTCCTCGGCCATGAGCCGCTCGACGATGCCGTCCGGGGCGAACATCCGCTCGATGATGCCGTCCTCGGCGAACATCCGCTCGAGCAGGCCGTCCTCGTCGAGCAGCCGATCCACCAGCCCGCCGGGGGCCAGGAT
>VERS01000104.1 GCA_018882545.1 Mycobacterium sp. | reverse complement strand
GTCCCGGCCGGCGCCCAGGCGGCGCAGGTCGCGTTGACACTGCCCCTGGCCACGCTGACCGGACTGCAGTGGCTGACGTGGCTGGCGTTGATCAACAACATCGCGGCCACCCAGCCGTATCCGCTGCCGTGGGTGGTGCGACTCGACTGGTGGGTGGTGGCGCTCGCCTTCGTCGTGTTCATCACCCCACTGGGCCGCATGGCGCTGGCGGTCACCGGCGCCCGCCTGCTGCTGGTCGGGTTCAAGCCGGGAACCTACCGTCGCGGTGGATGGCAGCATCTGCGGGTGTGGCTGGCCGAGCGGCTCGCTGAAGCCAGCGGCGCCGAGAACCTCGCCGGTGCGCCGTGGCTGGTGTATTACGCCCGCGCACTGGGCAACTCGGTCGGCAAAGGAGTCGACCTGCACTCCGCACCGCCGGTCACCGGGATGCTCACCCTGGGGCACCGGAGTTCGGTCGAGCCCGAGGTCGACCTGACCGGCCACTGGATCGACGGCGATCTTTTCCACGTCGGGACCATCACCATCGGCAACGACGCCACGATCGGTTCCCGGACCACACTGCTGCCGGGCGCGGTGGTCGGCAAGGACGCCGACGTCGCTCCGGGATCGGCGGTGGTGGGCAAGGTCAAGGACGGCCAGTACTGGAAAGGCTCACCGGCGGTGAAGTCCGGGAAGGCCCGCCACCCGTGGCCGGATCACCGACCGCCCCGGGCCGCCCACTGGGTTGGCGTCTACGCGGTGTCCTCGATCCTGCTCGGCGCGCTGCCCCTGCTGTCACTGGGTGCCGGGCTGGCGGTGCTGGTGTGGGCGGCGCGGGACACCGCATCCCTGGCCGACGCGGTCCGCGCGGCGGCCCCCTGGATTGCCGTCGCGGCCCTGGTGGCCGCCGCCTGCTACGCCGTGGTGACGGTGTGTGCGGTCCGGATGCTGGCGATCGGCCTGCGGGAGGGCTACCACCCGGTGCGCAGCCGGGTCGGCTGGCAGTTGTGGTGTACCGAGCGGTTGATGGACGCCGCGCGCAACTACCTGTTCCCGCTCTACGCCGGGCTGCTCACCCCGCTGTGGCTGCGCATCCTGGGCGCCCGGGTGGGCCGCAACACCGAGATCTCGACGGCGCTGGTGACACCGAAGTTCACCATCGTCGAGGACGGCGCCTTCCTGGCCGACGACACCATGGTGGCCTCCTACGAACTGGGCGGCGGCTGGATTCACGTCGCGACGACCACCGTGGGCAAACGGGCCTTCCTGGGCAATTCGGGCATCACCCAGCCGGGCCGGAAGGTGCCCGACGACGGCCTGGTGGCCGTGCTGTCGGCCACCCCGCCCAAAGCCAAGACGGGCTCCTCCTGGCTGGGCAGTCCGCCGATCCGGCTGCGCCGGCAAGCCCAGACCGCCGATCTGGCCCTGACCTACGAGCCCCCGCTGCGGCTGAGAATGGCCCGCGGCGCCGTGGAGACCTGCCGGTTGGTTCCGCTGATCGCGACGTTCGGCATCGGGGTGGCCACCCTGGCGGCGCTGCAGGCGATCGTCCTGCGGTTCGGGTACGGTCCGGCGGCGCTGGCCTGCGGCGCGGTGATTCTTCTTGCCGGAGCGGTCGCCGGTGTGATCGCGGTCGCTGCCAAATGGCTGGTGGTGGGCCGGATCAAAGCCGTCGAGAAACCTCTGTGGTCGCCCTTCGTGTGGCGTAACGAAGTGGCGGACACCTTCGTCGAGACGGTGGCCGCGCCGTGGTTTGCGCGGGCCGCAAGCGGAACACCGGTGATGAACCTGTGGCTTCGGGCGCTGGGCGCCCGAATCGGGCGCGGGGTGTGGTGCGAGACCTACTGGCTGCCCGAGGCCGACCTGGTCACCCTCGGTGATGCCAGCACCGTCAACCGCGGCTGTGTGGTGCAGACCCACCTCTTCCACGACCGCATCATGCGGATGGACACCGTCGTGCTCGAGGACGGCGCGACCCTGGGTCCGCACTGCGTCGCGCTGCCGGCCTCCCGGATCGGCGCGGGGGCCACCGTCGGACCGGCATCGTTGGTGATGCGCGGGGACGAAGTGCCGCCGTCGACCCGGTGGCAGGGCAATCCCATTGCGCCGTGGCTGGTCCCACGCCGACGCTCCCGAATGGGTGACAGGCCGGCAACGGGGGAGAACGCGGCGTGAAAGCCGATGCACGCAAGGGCAGTGCCCCGCCGGTCATCGACCCCTATCTTCCCGACAACGGCAACTTCGGCTACCGGGTGTCGCGTTACGAACTCGATCTGGAATACAAGGTCGCCAGCAACCGGCTCAGCGGCTCGGCGCCGATCACCGCCGTCACGCTGGCCTCGCTGCAGACCTTCACCCTCGACCTGGCCGACACGCTGGCGGTCGGCAAAGTGACCGTCAACGGCCGCCGCCCAAGTCATTTCCGCACCTCGGCGGGCAAGCTGCGGATCCGGCTGGCCACCCCGCTGCCCGCGGGTTCGGCGATGTCGATCGTGGTCCGCTACGGCGGGACACCGCGCCCGATCCGGACTCTCTGGGGCGAAGTGGGTTTCGAGGAGCTGACCAACGGGGCCCTGGTGGCCGGCCAGCCCAACGGGTCGCCGACCTGGTTTCCCTGCGACGACCATCCCAGCTCCAAGGCCAGCTATCTGATCCAGATCAGCACCGACAGCCCGTACTACGCGCTGGCCCCCGGCGAACTGCTGTCCCGGCGGGTTCGGGCCGGCCAGACCGTCTGGACCTACGAGCAACCGGAGCCGACCTCCACCTACCTGGCGACGCTGCAGATCGGCATGTACACCCTCTACGCGCTGCCCAAAGCACCGGTCCGGATGCACGCCGTGATTCCCGAACGGCTGCGATCCCGGTTCGACCACGACTTCGGACGGCAGCCGGCCATGATGAAACTGTTCATCAAGTTGTTCGGCCGCTACCCGTTCGCGGCCGGCTACACCGTCGTGGTGACCGAGGAACCACTCGACATACCCCTTGAGGCGCAGGGGGTTTCGGTTTTCGGCGCCAACCACTGCGACGGTACCGGCGGTTCGGAGCGGCTGATCGCCCACGAAATGGCCCACCAGTGGTTCGGCAACAGTGTGACTGCACGCCGCTGGCGCGACATCTGGCTGCACGAGGGATTCGCCTGCTACGCGGAGTGGCTGTGGTCCGAGCACTCCGGAGGCCGGAGCGCCGCCGAGTTGGCCCGCCAGCACCACCAGCGTCTTCTCGTGGCCCCGCAGGACCTGCTGCTGTCCGACCCGGGTCCGCGAGAGATGTTCGATGACCGGGTCTACAAGCGTGGCGCCCTGGCCCTGCACGCCCTGCGCGGCGTCATCGGCGACGAGAATTTCTTCGCGCTGCTGCGGGACTGGACCACCCGGTACCGGCACGGCACGGCCGTCACCGACGACTTCACCGGACTGGCCGCCAACTACGCCGAGGTCTCGCTGCGGCCGCTGTGGGAGGCCTGGCTGTATTCCACCGGGATGCCGCCACTGTGACCGATGCCGGGCTCAACGCGGTCAGTGTCGCGGCCGGCCCGGTGGCTCGCGGCAGCCTGGCGCGGGTCGGAGTGGCCACCGCGGTATCGGCGCTGTGCGGATACGGCGTGCTTTACCTGGCCGCACGCCGGCTGGAGCCGGCGGGATTCGCCGTGTTCGGCGTGTTCTGGGGGGCCTTCGGGCTGGTCACCGGCGCAGCCAACGGTCTGCTGCAGGAGGCCACCCGGGAGGTCCGCTCGACGGGGTCGGCCCCGGCCTCCCGCGGTCCGCACACCCGACCGATGCGGGTGGCGGTCGGGGTCGGGATGGCCGCGGCCGTCGCGATCGCGGGCACCTCGGCGCTGTGGGCACCGCGGGTGTTCGCGGAGTCACGACCGCTGTCGGTGGCCCTGCTGGCGGCGGGCCTGGCCGGGTTCTGCATGCACGCCACGCTGCTGGGCATGCTCGCCGGGTCCGGACGGTGGTCGCACTACGGGATCCTGATGGTGACCGACGCGGCCACCCGGCTGGCGCTGGCGGTGACGGCAACCCTGTCCGGGTGGGGTCTGGCGGGGTTCCTGTGGGCCACCGTGGGTGGATCACTGGCCTGGCTGCTGCTGCTGATGCTCTCACCGACAGCACGCGCGGCCGCCCAGATACGAACGGCTGGTGTGTTTTCGGGCTTCCTGCGGGGGGCGGCGCATTCCATCGCCGCGGCTGCCGCCAGCGCGATTCTGGTGATGGGCTTCCCGGTACTGCTCAAGGCGACCTCCGGACAGCTCGGCGCCGCCGGCGGCGTGGTGATCCTTGCGGTGACCCTGACCCGGGCTCCCCTGCTGGTGCCCATGACAGCCATGCAGGGCAACCTGATCGCCCACTTCGTCGATCACCGCAGTTCCCGGTTGCGCGCCCTGCTGGGGCCGGCGGCGATCATCGGCGGACTCGGCGCGGTGGGCGTCCTCGCCGCACTGCTGATAGGACCGTGGGCTTTGCGGGTCGGATTCGGTCCCGAGTACGTGACCACCGGGGTCCTGCTGGCCTGGCTCACCGCCGGGGCGGTGTCGATCGCGATGCTGACCCTCACCGGAGCGGCGGCCGTGGCCGCCGCGTTGCACCGCGCCTACGCCCTCGGCTGGGTCGGGGCCACCGTTGTCGCCGCAGTGTTGCTGAGCCTTCCGATGCCGTTGGAGACCCGTACCGTGCTGGCCCTGCTGTGTGGACCACTGGTGGGCATCGCCATGCACCTGACCGCGCTGGCTCGCGCCGGCTGACCCCTGCCCACCCGTACAGTCGTGGCGATGTCCATTCGGCCGCACACCCGGTTGCCGGCGGTCGCGGTGGCGGCGATCGCGCTGATCGCGCTGCATCTTCTGGTCCGGGCGGCGGTGGCCTTCGGGGGCTACTTCTATTGGGACGACCTGGTCATCGTCGGCCGCGCGGGCACCCAGCCGGTGCTCTCGCTGTCATATCTGTTCACCGACCACGACGGCCACGTCATGCCGGCGGCGTTTCTGCTCGGCGGCGTCATCACCCGGATGGCACCGCTGGTGTGGACCTGGCCCGCGGTGAGTCTGCTGGTGCTGCAGGCGATCGCCGCCGCGGCCCTGCTGCGGGTCCTGTGGGTGATCCTGGGCTGGCGGCCGGTGTTGTTGGTGCCGCTACTGTTCGCCCTATTCACCCCGCTTGCGGTGCCGGCGTTCGCGTGGTGGGCCTCGGCCCTGAATTATCTGCCGATGATCGCGGCGATGGCCTGGGTCTGCGCCGACGCAATCTGCCTGGTGCGAAACGGTTCTCGGCACCACGCGATCACCGGTGCGGTGGCCTTCGCCGTCGGTCTGGCCTTTTTCGAGAAGTCGGCGGTGATCCCCTTCGCCGCATTCGCCGTCGTCGCACTACTGGGCCACGTCCGCGGTGAGCCGGATGCGCTGCGGGCGACCTGGCGGCGGGGCAAGCTGCTGTGGCTGGCCTGCCTGGGTATCACCGCGGCCTGGGTGGTGCTGTACCTGGTGGTGGTCGACCAGCGCCGGTGGAGTTCGGATCTGACCATGACCGGGGACCTGCTGGCCCGGTCGGTCACCCACGGGATTGTGCCCGGTGTGGTGGGCGGACCGTGGCAGTGGCAGCGGTGGGCGCCGGCCTCGCCTTGGGCGGTGCCACCGGTCACGGTGATGGTGCTGGGTTGGGCCGCGCTGGCGGCGGCGGTGGCGGTTTCGGTGCTGCGCAAATCGCACCTGGCCCCGGTCTGGCTGGTCGCCGCGGGCTACACGGTGGCCTGCCAGGCACCGATCTACCTCATGCGCTCATCGGCGTTCACCGCGCTGGAGTTGGCCCAGACGCTGCGTTACCTGCCGGATCTGGTGGTGATGCTGGCCCTGCTGGCGGCGGTGGGTTTCTGCGCGCCGAACCGGCCCGGCACCCGGTGGCTGGATGACTCAGGGCCGCGCCGCGCGGTCGTGGCCACCTTCGCGGTGGCGTTCCTGGCCAGCAGTCTGTTCTCCACCAAGACATTCCTGGTCAGTTGGCAGGACAACCCGACGAAGTCCTATCTGCGCAATGCCCTGTCGGGTCTGGCCCAGGCGCGGGCGGCCTCGCCGGCACCCATGCTGGATCAAGAGGTGGACCCGCTGATCCTGCAGCGGGTAGTGGGCCCGGAGAACCTGGCCAGCCACCTGTTCGCCCTGATCACCGCCCGGCCGGACTTCAACGGCTCCACCGACCGGCTCCGCATGTTCGACCCCGCCGGACGCGTGGTCGACGCCGAGGTGACGTGGGTCCGCACGATCGCGGCCGGACCGCAACCGCGATGCGGCTACTTCGTCTCATCCGCCAGCCAGCCCGAGACCGAGGTGAGCATGCCGCTCGACGGGCCGCTACTGCCGGCCGATTGGACCGCCGAGATCAACTACCTGGCCAATACCGAAGGCACCCTTGCCTTTTCGCTTCCCGTCGGCCCGGAGACGACGGTGTCGGTCAAGCCGGGCCTCAACCGCGCCTACGTGCGACTGTCCGGGGCTGGTGAGTCCATCGCGGTGCGGGCGGCCACCGCTGCGCTGACGGCATGCGTGGCCTCAGGCCCGGTGGGTTATCTGGCACCGCGCGCGGGCGGCTAGCCGCTCTCGCCGACCAGGTGGGTCCGGGCGATGATCCCAGCGACCCCGGTGCGCACCTCACGGGCGGCCATCGTCGTGGCGACGGTGGCCATCTGGATGGCCGTCTCCCGGTCATCGCTGAGCAGGTAACTGGCCGCGGTCTCGACCACGTCGGCGAAATGCTGCCTCAGCAGCGCCTCGATCCGCGTCAGCGCGAACTCGGCGTGCTCGAGCGGGACGCTGCCGCGCAGCAGGTGGAAAACGTCGGCGTCGATCCGCCGGTACATCAGCTGGGCGTACACCCGTGTGGACAGCGCGATCCCGCCCGGTTCGGCCAGCATCATCTGCTGACCGGCCAGCTTGGCCACGACCGGCTCGGTCCAGCTCATGCACAGTCGCACGAAACGGCTGCCCAGCTCGGCGGCCACCACTCCGGCCAGCGGATCGTCCAGGTCGGCGCGGTCGATGCTGTCGGGCAGAGGCGGGGGCGGCGTTGTCTCGAACATGCTCACCATTGTCCCAGGG
>VERS01000103.1 GCA_018882545.1 Mycobacterium sp. | reverse complement strand
GAGCAGGCCTGCGTCGGGGTTCTCGGCGGTGCCGTTGCCGAAGAGCGGTCGCACCGCGCTGGCCGACTTGTACGACTGCGCTGCAACCGCATTGACGGCTGGATCGGCCGGACCCGGCGCCGCTGCGGCGGCCCGCTTCGGAGAGGTCGAAGCCTGAGTGCCGCCGCGGCCTGCCGTAGCCGACCGGGTGAGGGTTGACTTCGGCGCCGCCGGCTGGCTGTGACCGGCCCGCGTCGGACCCGCCGGACCCGCCGTCTTCGCCGTCTCCGCCGAAGCGCGGTCAGCCGACGCCACCGGCAGCCAGGCAACCACCGATCCGATCCCCAGGCCGAGGGCCAGCGCCGCGATCCGGCACAACTTTCCATCCGGCTCACCCGACATTGACTGCTCCTCCCGGCCCCACCACACATCGACTGCGGCCCAACCGTAACGCCGCCTGCGGCGATGGCCCGTGATTCCCGTCGCGCGACTACCTGACCTGCAGGTTCATCGGCGCGGCGGATCCAGTTCGGCCGACAGCGCTGCGCCAACCCGACTCACGATCGGGGCGGAGGCGGCAGCAATCGCCACACCCGCTGCGCACCAATACAATCCGAGCAACGGTGCCGACGACCAGCCAGTCGAGTCCTTCACGCTGAACCACAGCACCACCACAATCACCGCCGCCCCGGCGGCAGGCAGCAGCAGGCCGCTCAGCCGCGCGGCCCCGCCGTGCACGGGCAGGAACCGCGGCGCCCCGACGAACCAGACAGTGGCGATCTCGACCAGCAGGTAGCACACCATCAGGCACACCGAACCGGCGACGGCGAAGACGAAGTAGCCGTCGACTGCTGGGTTGCCGGTGCTCGCCGGGGGCCACCCGGTCGCGGCGCACAGTGCGTTGACCACCAGGCTGATCGCCACGACCAGCCAGGTGGCACGGCGCGGCCCCCCGGTGGCCGGGTCGAGGTGGGACAACGCCTTCGGGCCCAGGCCGTCCCGGCTGAACGCGAAGAGGATGCGACCCGATGTGGTGGCGGTGGCCAGATGACAGCCGAACGCGCCGACGGTGGTGGTGAGGATCATCAGGAGGCTGAACCATTTGCCAATGTAGGTGTCGCCGAGATCGCCGAGGGTGTTGGCCGAGCGTTCGAAGGCGGCCAGTCCGGCCTTGTCGGTGCCGAAACCGATTGTCTGGGAGAACATCACCACCACGAACAGCACGCCGGTGAGCATCAGCGTCCCGATGATCGCCCGCGGGATGTTGCGGCGAGGATCAGCGGTCTCCTCACCCATCGAGGCGCACGCTTCGAAGCCGGCCCAGCACAGAAACGCCGCCACCACCCCGCCCAGGACGGCCGACACCGACGCACCCGAGGGCGAGAAGGTGCCCCAGTCCAGTCCGGTTGCACCCGCACCGCCGCGCCCGATGATCACCGCGGCGAGCACCACCATCGCAATGATGCCGACACCTTCGATACCGAGCAGGACCTTGGCCAGCGTGCGGGCATCACGCCCGGTCAGCGGAAAGGACAGCGCCGCAGCCACCACCACCGGAGCAATCCACGGCAGGGTGAACGGATGGGCCGACCCCCGCTGCACCTCGGCCAGCAGCGAGTTGGTGAATGCCCCGGTGAGGGCGAGGGTGGCAATCGAGAAGCCGATGTAGGCGCCCAGCATGGCGAAACCGGCGAGGACCCCGGTCCGCGGACCCACCGTCGCGCCCACCAGCGCATACGCCGAACCGCCGTGACTGAGGTAACGGGTCAACCGCACGAAGCTGTACCCGACCAGCGAGACCCCGATCAGCCCGATGACGAAGACCAGTGGGACGGCCTTGCCGACCGTGCTGACCAGTCCCTGGCCGTTGCCGGCCATCGCCAGGGTGGGTCCCACGGTGGCCACCGACAGCGCCAGGGCCGCCCATAGCGGCAGGGTCCGACGCGGCGTCACCCCGGTGGTTCCGGATTCGGTTGTCTGCACTGGCGGCTTTCCTGGGTGTGAGAGAAGACGACCGGAAGCATAAGACGGCGTAGGTTGACCGATATGGCGACCAGCACGATCGGGTTCCGGATGGGGGCCGGAGTCGCGGCTGCCGCGGTGTCCCTCGGCGTCACCCAGTTGGCCGCCGGTTTCTTCGCCCCAGCCGCCGACGCCCGCACCGCGGTGGGCACTTCGGTTATCAACCTGACCCCCGGCCCGGTCAAGGAGTGGGCGATCCAGACGTTCGGTACCGCCGACAAACTCTTCCTGACGGTGATGGTCGTCGTCGTGGTCGTGGCGGTGTGCGCGGTGGCCGCGCTGTGGGAGCGCTCCCCAATCCCGTTGGGCAGCATGGTCGTGGCAGCTCTCGGCCTGGCCGGCGGGCTGGCTGTGCTGACCCAACCGGGCGCCCGCGCCGTCGATCTGATCCCCACCGTCATCGGGACAGCGTGCGGTATCGCAACCATGCGCCTGTTGACGTCGGGTACCACGGATGGGCCCGCGCCGAACGTCGACCGGCGCCGGTCCCTGGTGGCGCTGGGACTGGTCGGCGCCGGAGCGCTGGGCGGGGTGGCCGGACAGGTGTTGTCCGGCAAGCGCCGATCCGTTGCCGCCGAACGTGATTCGGCCCTCCTGCCGCGGCCCACCACCCCGGCACCGCCGGTGCCACCGCAGGTGCAGCCCGCTGCGGTCGGTCTGCCGAGCTTCATCACCGCCAACGACGACTTCTACCGCATCGACACTGCGCTGAACGCTCCCCAGCTGTCCCGGGCCGACTGGACGCTGCGCATCCACGGCATGGTGGATCGGGAGATCACCTACAGCTTCGAGGATCTGAGGTCCTTCGAGCCGGTTGAGAAGGCCGTGACGCTGGCGTGCGTCTCCAATCCGGTCGGCGGCGAGCTGGTCTCGACCGCGATGTGGACCGGCTACCGGGTGCGGGATCTGCTGGCCGCCAGCGGTGTTGACTCCGATGCGGACATGGTGCTCTCGACGTCGGTGGACGGGTTCACCGTCGGCACCCCGATCGAGGCACTCACTGATGACCGCGACGCGCTGCTGGCGGTCGGAATGAACGGCGTTCCGCTGCCGGTGGAACACGGCTACCCCGCACGGCTGGTGGTACCGGGCCTGTACGGATTCGTCTCGGCCACCAAGTGGGTCGTCGACCTGGAGTTGACCCGTTTCGACCGGGCCGAGGCGTACTGGACGAAGCTGGGCTGGTCGGCCCAGGCCCCGATCAAGACCCAGTCCCGCATCGACGTGCCCCGCGGTGGCGCACGGTTGGACGCCGGGGTGGTGACCGTCGGCGGGGTGGCGTGGGCGCCGCACCGCGGCGTCAAGGCCGTCGAAGTGCGGATCGACGACGGTCCCTGGCGGCCGGCGACACTGGGCGCCGCCTATTCCGCGGACACCTGGCGGTTGTGGACCTTCGATTGGCAGGCCGACCCGGGGCCGCACACCGTCACCGTCCGCGCCACCGACAACACCGGGGCGGTTCAGGCCGAGCAACCGGCGCCACCGGCGCCCGACGGCGCGACCGGATGGCCGTCGATCTCGGTGCAGGTGCGCTGAGGTCAGTCCTGATCGGGGTGATCCGGAACGGTCACCGTGACCACGGTGCCGCCGCCGGGGCGTTCCGCGAAGTCGGTCGTCCCACCCGCAGCCTCCACCGCGACCATCAGTGAGGAAAGCCCGATGTGACCCTCGCCGACCCGGCGGGCCAGGATCTCCGGGTCGAATCCGATGCCGTCGTCGCTGACCCGAAGCAGCGTCGCACCCGGCAGGCGATGCAGTCCGACGTCGAGCGCGGTGGCGCGGGAGTGCTTGTGCGCGTTGGTCAGCAGCTCCCGGGCCGCCCGGTGGATCAGCGCCTGGGAGTCGGGTCGGCCCACCTCTTCGAGATCGATGCTGACCGGTGTACCCCAGCGCTGTTGGTAACGCTGGGCCAGATCACGGACAGCGGCGGACAGACCCAACTGGGTGAGCACCTGGGGGTGCAGTGTCGCGACGGTGGTGCGCAGGCCGGAGACCGTCTCCCGCAGTGCCGCATCGAGGCGGTCGAACCCCTCGGCGGTCGGGTTGTCCCGCAACTCATCCAGGTCCAGACGCGCTGCCAGCAGATTTTGCAACGGGCCGTCGTGCAACTGCTCGGACAGCTCCCGGTTGCTGCGCTCGTCGGCGCGCATCGACTCCGCGATCAACCGGCGCCGGACGTCGAGCAGACCCAGGACCCGTGCGCGGCGGCGGGCCAGGGTGAAAGACAGCGCGGTGATCGCCGCCGTCAGCCACAGCAGACAGCCGACCTGGACGTAGACCACGGTGGGAATCCGGTTGCCCATCTTCTGCTCGGTGGTGGCGTAGGCCGCCCAGGCCAGCAGGTATCCGAAGGAGGCACTCAGGCCCAACACCCCGGTGATCGCAGGGTTGTCCAGGAAGGCTACCGAGATGGGCAGCAGGAAGAAGATCGGGAACAGTGCGATGGTCGCCGGCCCCGAGGCGATGCACAACGCCAGGACGATGCCGACGTCGGCGAAGGTGGAGGCCCACCCGTACCACCAGCGTGCCGGGGTGTTGAGGACGAAGACCAGCCAGGCCAACGCGGCGACGGCGTAGCAGATCAACACCGCGGTGAACACGGCTTCGTGGCGGTGCTCGACCGTGCTGTAGTGCACCAGCAGGGCGATCAACACGATCAGGACCAACCGCAGGATCGAGCGGATCCGCAATGGCTCGCTGGTCAGGAAGTCCAGCAGGCGGCCGGCCAGACGCCCCACGGGTCAGTCCAGCAGTCCGCGCCGCATCGCCTCGGCGACCGCGGCCGCCCGATCGCCCACCCCGAGTTTCTCGTAGAGGCGCTGCACATGGGTCTTGATCGTCGAGGGCGCCAGGAACAACTGTTTGGCGATCGCCGGGATGCTGGCGCCCTCGGCGATCATGGCGAGCACCTCCCGCTCCCGGGCGCTGAGCACCGGCCCGGACGGCTCGGCTCGCCGGCGGATCTCGGCGGCCAGGCCCGCCGCCATCTGGGCCGGCACCACGTCGCGGCCCTGCGCGCAATCGAGCACCGCTTGGACGATCTCGCTGCGGGAGGACTCCTTGGGCAGATAGCCGGCCGCCCCCTGCTGCAGGGCGTGGTAGACGATCGCCGGGTCGTTGTTGGCCGACACCAGCAGTACCCGGGTGGGCAGTTCATCCCGCAGTGCCGCCGCAGCGACCTGGGCTCCGTCCATCCCCGGCATCTGATGATCCAGCAGTGCCACCTGCGGCCGGTGCTGTTTGATCGCGGCCAGCGCCGAAGGCCCGTCCTGGGCTTCGGCGACCACATCCACCAGACCGCTGCCGGTCAGCGCCCGCACCAGACCTTCGCGAAACAGCGGATGGTCATCGGCGACCACCACGGCGACCTTCTGGTTGTTGAAGGTTTCGCGCACCTGGGCATCCTCCCACAGGGCGCACCTGGGCGCGGCCGGCGACGCCGCCACTATCCTGCTGATCGGACGTACGACGAAAGAGGCTGAGCTGATGAGCCGCGTGTGGTTGATCACCGGTGCGTCCCGCGGGCTCGGCCGCGAGTGGGTGATCGGGGCTCTTGAGCGGGGCGAGCGAGTCACCGCCTGCGCGCGAGACATCACAGCACTGGCGGACCTGGGCGACGCGTACGGCGAAGCCCTGCAAACGATCCGACTCGATGTCACCGATCGGGGAGCCTGCTTCGATGCTGTTCGGGCCGCCCATGACCGGTTCGGGAACATCGACGTCATCGTCAACAACGCCGGGTACGGGCAGTACGGATTCGTCGAGGAACTTTCCGAGGCCGAAGCCCGCGCGCAGATGGACACCAACTTCTTCGGCGCCCTGTGGATCACCCAGGCGGCCCTGCCGTATCTGCGCGCCCAGGGCGGCGGGCACATCATCCAGGTGTCGTCCATCGGCGGCGTCCTGGCCTTCCCGAACCTGGGGATCTACCACGCCTCGAAGTGGGCGCTGGAGGGCTTGTCCCAGGCACTGGCCGGCGAGGTCGAGCCCCTCGGTATCCGGGTGACGCTGGTCGAGCCCGGCGGCTTCGACACCGACTGGATCAACGCCGCGCCGTATGCCGAACCGCTGGCGGCCTACGACGCCCAGCGGGCACGGTTCGAGTCAGCCCGCGCCGAACGCCGGGGCGACCTGGGCCGGCCGGAGGCGACCCGGTCGGCGATCCTGGCCGTCGTCGATGCCGCCGATCCGCCGCGACGGGTCTTCCTGGGCCGAAACACCCTGGAATTGGCCAAGATTGAGTACGCCGACCGGCTGGCGGAGTGGGAACTCTGGCAACCGGTGGCGATCGCCGCGCACGGCGGCGGTCAGGCCGAGGACACCACGATCGATGGGATGGTCCCCCGCGGGGCGTTGGAGGCCAGACCGGAGAAGTAGGCGCCCGACCACATCCACAATCCGGCCTGCAGCAGCAGCGCACTGGATGCCAGGGCGGCGTCACGCTCGCCGTAGGACTTCATGCTGGCCAGCGTGGCGGACTTGCTGATCATCAGGTAAGCCGAACTGAGGTCGACCAGGGCGGCGTAGGAGGAGGGCGAGAACCCGCCCGCCGGCGTGATGATCTGCCACACGAACCGACCGGCGCCGGTGGTGGTCTCCAGCACCGAGGTCCACAACTTCATCTGCGCCCAGCGCAGCGTCTGCGGGTGCTCCAGGTCGACCAGGGCGCTGTCGTAACGGTTGGCGATCTCCAAGTCGACCAGCGATGAGTTGCAGTCCAGAAATCCCTTACAGGTCAACGTGTCCCGCATGGAGGGCACCCCCGGGGGCGGGTTATCGAGGAGGTATTCCAGGTAGCCCTTGTTGTAGCCGTAGAGGCTGAGCAGCACCGGAACCGAGGAGTGTGCGGCCGGGGTGGTGAAAAACGGCACCCGGCTGATGTCGGTCAGTCCGCCGGCGAAGGCCCCGAACATCCGCAGTCCCAGCGCCGAAACCACACCGCCCGGCGGCCCGGCTGCGGCGCTGGGTTGGGCGGGTTGGTCCGGCTCGCCGTCCAGGTCGTCGCGAAGCCAGATGCCGCCGAAGTACCCCGACACCGCGAGGTTGCCCATCTCCACCCGCTGCTGATCCTTGGTGAGCTTGACCG
>VERS01000102.1 GCA_018882545.1 Mycobacterium sp. | reverse complement strand
GGTCAACACCCTCGCTCCCAACGCGACCGCCTACGTCCACCGCAAGGCGCGGAATCTGATCGAGATGGCGGCGGGATGGGCAACCTCGCCCGACCCCTCGCTGCCGGTCACCGCCGTTCCGCCCGATATCAGGGAGTGGCACGAGCAGTTGTGGAACGTCCTGCTGCCCAACACCAATGGTCACTCGTACCAGAATTTCCCGGATCCCGAATTGCCGGACTGGGCCCGGTCCTATTACGGAGACAACCTGAATCGGCTGACAGAGGTGAAGGCGGCGTGGGATCCCGACCGGGTTTTCACCTACCCGCAGGCGATTCCCCTGCCGCGCTGAGCGATCGAGCAGACTCGGCTCACACCAGGCACGACGCCGAGCGAACACCGCCGGGCATCACTAGCGGGCCAGGGCGATGAGCGCGCCGGGCCGTACGCCTTTTTACTCCAGGCCGCTGCTAACCTCGGGCGGCCCACAGCAGGCCGGCCGCTGCCACGACCTCCACCACGAAGTAGAACCAGTTCGGATAGAAAGCCTTGGGCCGATCGACGGCCCCGGACACCAGTCGTCCGAACGCCATTCCGCCGAGGGCCGCGGCCACTGTGATCAGTATTCCGTCGCGTAAACCCGCGTCCAGGGCGGCCAGGGCGAGCACCGCTGCGATGGCCAGGCCGAACCCGCCATACACCGCCCGTACCTCGGCTCTGGACTCCGGTATCGGCAGGGTGATGCCGAACGGGCGGATCAGGGCGGCCGGGCGGGCTAGGGCGAAAACGCCCATCCCGGCGAAGAACACGATCGCGAGGGTGATCACGACAAGGGTCATCGGTGCTCCTGGGTCACGTCACAGCCATCCCCGCACGAAGCCGGCCAGTAGAACAGCGAATCCGCCGATTTCCGCGACGATCAGCGACACCATCGCGACGTGGATGCCGGATCCTGTGGCATCGAGTTGATTGGTGGTGTCACGTCGGGCTCCGTGGAGGATGTAGCTGCCGATCGCGGAGACGAAGAAGACGATCACCGTTGCTGCGGCAGCCGCGTTGACCCAGGACGGCCAGGCGCTGAGTTCGACGAAGACGGCCAGAAGCAAGGTCGCGAAGGAGTACAGCAGCGCTGAGCGGTGCGCGATGTCGACGTAGGGATGGGCGAGATGGTCCGGGCTGGTCGCCATCTGCCGGTACTTCCAGACTCCGAGCACCAGCGCCAGCAGGAAGATCAGTCCGCCGGCGAAAATGGTTGCCATGGTGGCATTTCCCAGATCAGGTCTCATGGTCACTCCGCGAAAGGCGCGTTCTTGATACGCCAGGTGAACTGACCCCACCGACATAGCGCGGCGGTCGCCGAGGCAGGCTGCGAGCGCGCCTCGGTACGCATCTTCTCGGCGAAGAACGCCTTGAACCCCTGCCGCGGATAGGCGTCGATGACCTGCTCGACGGCCGACGGATGGATGTCTTCCAGACGCAGGCCGGTGACATCGGCCGCCGTCCCGAAATGCAGCAGTGCCACCTCAGGACCTTCCGAGTCTGCGCGGCCGACGTCCAGATGCATGCGGATCGCCTTCGCCACGATCGCCGCCCGGTCATCGGGCCAGCCGTGCTCAATGAGCCAGGATTCCGCCGCCGCGGCGCCGCGCTGCTCGAAAGAGCCTGCGCCGCATGCGAAATCAGTCAATCCGAGATCGTGCAGCATCGCTGCGACGAAGAAGACCTCAGGATCCCAGTCAAGGCCGTCACGGATGCCCAGCATCGCACCGAAGAGGTACGCCCGGTGACTGTGGGCGGCAAGGACACCCGGGGCCTGGCCTGCCAGCAGACCGGCGGCTTCGAGGGCGACGGGTGTATCCGGAACCGGAATAACGCTGAGCGACAGGGGCTGCGGCCTGCCGTGCCCCATCCGTCGTGCAGTGCGGCGGACCACCTGGTCGAGTTGGGCACGGCCCAGACGGCTGACGAGCGCAAGGGTGGGCTCGCCCCCGTTCATCGTCTGACTTCCAGCGTTACCTCGATCGCCCGGCGCCCACCCTCGATGTCCAGTTCGGGGCCGAGCTTGCCCCGCACGATCGTCTCCGGCGGACTGAACGGGATATGGCCGCCCAGGATCAACAGGTCGCCGGTGCGCACCGCGTTGACATACCCGCCCGCCGGGGGGAAGGGCGAGGGCGGGTCAATGCCGCGGCGCCCCGATCGCGCCGCGGCGGAGGATTGTTGTAATGGTTCCAACATGGGGCGATGCTAACCGCGTGACCTGTCTATTGCAACCATTTCAATAAAACCGTGGTTGGCCGCTACGCTCGCCGGTGTGGAGGCTGAAGCTCAACGCCGTCTGGATCCGCGCAAGCAACGCACCATGGACGCCCTCATCGCTGCCGCGCAGCAGATGTTCGCCGAGCGCCCGGTCGATGACGTCACCGTCGAGGAGATCGGCCAGCAAGCCGGTGTCGCCGTCGGCTCCATCTACAACAACTTCGGCAGCAAAGAGGGCCTCTATGCGGCCGTCGTCGCGCGGGCCCTTGATGTGGACCGCGACTACATGGACCGTGCCTACACCGCCGACCGCAACCCGATCGAACAACTCTTGGCCGCATCCGAGCAGTACCTGCGCTTCGCGCTGGACCATCCACAGTTCTTCCGGATGCTGGCCTTCCCGGCCAAACCCGGCCCGTATCCCGCGGCAGCCGATACCGCGGCGCTGCTGAGTCGCCGGGTCGACGAACAGAACGCCCGGATGGTCGACGCCATCGAACGCGGCATCGCCGACGGCAGCATCCGCCGGCTCGACCCGCAGAAGACGGCCACCATCCTGTGGGCGAGCTGGAACGGCATCATCAGCCTGGCCTGGCGCCACGACGACCTCAGACAGGATCCCGTGGAACTGCACGACCTGGTCGAGAAGGCGGCCGACCTCGTCAGCTACGGGCTGCGGCTGCGATGACACCAGCGCCGACCGCTGATGGGTGGCCTGCGGGCGATCAGGGAGTTCTCGGCGCCGGACGTTTTGCGACGTGCACACTGGAGGTCATCGGAAGGTGGTTATGGCCCGCTACGTGACAACGGTGAAGACCGCGAAGACCCAGCAGGATGCGTTCGCCTACATGGCTGACCTACGCAACTTCGCCGAGTGGGATCCCGGCGTGAAGGCTGTCAGGCAGGTGAAGGGTGTGGCCGGCGGCCCGGGCAACGTGTTCGACGTCACCGTCGCCGGTATCGGCCGCGACCTGACCTTGCGGTACGTGACCGAGGAGTACGACGCCCCGGAAAACCTGCTCGTGGTGGCCCGCAGCAGCGTGTTCACGTCCATTGACCGGATCACCGTCGAACCGGACGGTGCTGGATCGGTCGTCACCTACGACGCCGATCTCCGCTTGAACGGTGTGCTGCGCGTCGGCGATCTGGGCCTGCGGCTGGTGTTCGGCCAGATCGGTGACCGGGCTGCCGCCGGCCTTCGCCGGGTTCTCGGTGCGAAGATGGCGTGACGCCCCGGTGCAGATCCGCGCTGTCAACAGGCAAGCAGACACCCACCGAACAGCCATCATGCGTTTTCGCATGATATGGTGCACTTGTGCCTAAGACTGTGCAGATCCGGGATCTCGACGACAGCGTCTATGCGGCGCTGGTGCGTCGCGCAGCCGAAGAGGGGATCACCGTGCCCGAACTGTTGCGTCGCGAAGCGGCCCGCCTGGCGGCGCGGCCGTCGGTCGCAACGTGGCTGGCGCGAACGGGCCGGCGGCCATCCACGGTGTCGACCGCCGAGGTACTGGCCACCCTCGACGAATGGCGCGGGGATTGGCCGGATGCTGGTCGTTGACGCCTCCTGCCTATTTGAGGTTGTCGCCGACACACCGCGCGCCGCGTCCGTGGCGGCCCGCCTGGCGCGGGACACCGACCAGGCAGCTCCGCACGTAATCGACGTCGAGGTCATGGGTGTGATCCGGGCGCAATACCTGCGGGGGCGGCTGGACGGCACCGCCGCCGGACAGGCACTCGCCGATCTGCGGGACTGGCCGGGTGAGCGGGTGGGCCACCGGCTCCTGCTGGATCGGGCGTGGGAGCTACGGGACTCAGTGCGCGGATGGGATGCGTTCTACGTGGCACTCGCGGAAGCCTTCGGGGCGACGCTGCTCACGATGGATGAGCGGCTCTCCCGCGCGCACGGCCCGAGGTGCCGGATCGAGGTTCCCGCTCTCGACGCCTGATCGGTAGCCCGCCGACTCCGCCCCCGAGGCCGGCCCTACGCCACCCCAAACCGCCGGGCCGGACTGCCCACCCGTGGTCGCCGAATGACTCACCGACGTTCCGCGGTGACGAAATCGCCGCGCAGCGTCTCCTCGATGGTGCTACGCCGCTCATAGCGGGTCAAGTAACTCCGCGTGGCTCTCGGTCAGTTGGGTGACTGCGCGACCCACCCCCGGAGTTCGACAGCCTGGCGATACATTTCGGGCAGCACCGCGTTGGCGCCGCCGAAGGACAGGAGCGCGATGATGGCGAACTGAACGGCGATGGTCCCCAGCAGCCCGCCTTCGGGGATCATGGCTTGTTCCGCCAGGCGCTCAACGCGACGCTGAGCGGTGTCAGAACCAGCAGAACGTAGACGAGCGGCCAGTTCAACACCCCGATTGCGATGCTCACGGCGATGACAATCAGGGGTGCCGGCCCGCCCCTGCGGAATACCGGTCCGGCCATCTTGGCGGCGGTCGCGACCAAAAGTCCTGCTGCGGCGGGGGCGACGCCGGAAAGCACGCCGCGCACCGCTTCGACATCGCCGTAGTGCCGGTAGAAAATCGCGGCACCGACCATTGCCGTGAAGGGCAGCAGAAGGAAACCCGCCCAGGCCGAGAACGCGCCGCTGGCTCCCTGCGCCCGCGAGCCGAAGACTGCGGCGAGATTGACGATGTTGGGTCCGGGCAGAAGCTGGCAGAGCGCGTAGGCGTCGTTGAACTCCTCGGCAGTCAACCACTTCTTCCGCTCGACGAACATCCGCCGGGTCCACGGCAGCGCACCGCCGAAGCCGGACACGGTAATCCTGAAGAACGCCGCGAAGAGTTGGACGTGCGAGGGACGCGGCGGGTCAGGTGAGGTGGGAGCGGTCATGGCCTGATTATCCGGTGGCGTACCGGCCGCGACCGGCCCGCTCGGGGGGACACGCGACCCTCCGATCGGGGGACAGCAAGTGTGGTCGGTCGCAGGACAGACAACGCCCGATGCAACTGCGAGATTTGAGGTGCAAGTCAGAACTTCCCCAGGAGGACATCATGAAGAACACCACCAACAACGGACGGACCCTCTCCCTTCGCACCCACACCATCCGCGACCTGACCGCCGAAGAACTGCGTCTGGCCGTCGGCGGACGGTCCGGCAGCGCCGGCAGCGGCAGTGCCGGCAGCGGAAGCGGCCATGGTGGCGGTTTCGGCGCCGGCCGTTCCGGCTCAATGGGCAGCGGCAGCTACGGCCACCCCGCCGCCAGCGGGAGCTACCACAGCCAGTTCGGCAGCGGCAGCCAGGCGCCGTCGGCGTGATTGACCCCGACCGACCCTGAGCGCGCCAGCCCAAAACCGACCCGGTGGTCGCGTTTTGGGCTGGCGTGCTTGCGGTTTCGGAGTATCCAGCCGCAGACACGTCGGGTGAAGCAGCCGTGAGCAAGGGTCCAACGGCTCGCATCGGCCCCGAGACCTGCAACTAGTCCCGGCCGGCCCGCGCGGTCTGGCTGGCGTAGTGGCGGTCGAGGAAGCTGAGCAGGATCAGTTCGTGGGTGCGCGCGGCTGACCGCAGCAGCCGGATGGCGTGCAGGTGGGCGAAGCTGTAGAGCAACTCCGTAGCCGGCACCGTGAGGATCCCGCGGCGGTCACGATCGGCCAGTTCGGTGAGCAGGGGCCGGATCTGTTCGGACCGCTGCCGGAACACCTCGCGCGCCGGTTCGTAGGGATGATCGCTGCTCTCGTCGAGCAGCGTGGTCAGCCCGGCGCGCTCGGTGCGCCAACGAGCGGCGATCCCGGATTCGAGGTTGGGTGCGTTGGGGTATTCGCGCCGGTAGCCGGCGGCGCCGGTCCGGACCCACGCGCGGCGTTGCGGCAGTGTCAGTCCGGCGTCGGCGAGCAGTCGGTCTGTGGCGTACAGGCACAGCTTCCAGCGGGCGTCCAGCCCGGCGTCCGGGTCGTCGAGCATGCCGAGGACCCGTAGCACCGCCGCACTGTCGGCGGCGTGGATCTGTTCGGCCAGCTCGATTCCGGCGTCGCCGCCGTAGCGTTCGATCTCGCGGTCGTAGGTGTCGAGCGTCAGTTTCCAGACGGTGCCCTCAGCGAGGTGGGGATCCAGCGCGGCGGTGAGCGCCGGCAGGGCCTGCCCGCGCAGCGTTGCCGGGTCGCCGTGCAGCCGGATCCGCAGGTGATGGTCGGGGTCGGCGTAGCGAAGGAAGAACCAGCGGTCCACGATCTCGGCCTGGCGCAGCCGTTCGAGGGTCGGTCCGATCGTCGCGGTGAGGATCTGATCGCAGGAGGCGGTGCCGGCGTAGATCTTCAGGTATAGCCATTCGGTGTCCGGGGGGAAGGTTCGACGCAGTCGGGGTGCGGGCTGGTGACTGGCGGCAGGCGCCGAGTCGGCGTCGCGCAGGAAGGGCACGATCAGTTCGTGGGCGAAGTGGCCCTGCGGCCCGGCGGCGACCCGGCTGGGCAAGACTTCCTCGAGGGTCGCCGCGGTCCGGCCGCGCAGCACCTTGGCGGCCGCGGCGGTCAGGGCGGGGCTGGTGATGTCGAGATAGAGGCGGTTGTCCCCGTCGGCGATGAGGACCTCGGTGGGTAGGCCGCGGGCGCGGACCAGCGCGGCCCAACCGGCCGCGGCGTCGGCGGTGCTCAGGGGGGCCAGTTCGGCGGCACTCAGCCGCCATCGCGCGCGGGAGAGCACCAGCCGCCCGGCCGTCACCCGCGGCAGGGTCGGGGCTCCCGACAGCGCGCCCCAGTCCCAGGCGAGATTGCCCGCGACACCGTCACCCTGCAGAGCGGCCAGGAAGCGGTACACCCCGAAGCCGAGTCCGGTGTTGTGCGCGGTGCTCAGCCTCGGCCGGACTTCGGCGCCCAACCGGGCGCAGTGCAGGACCAGGCGTTCTCCATCGAGCCGCACAGTGAGTT
>VERS01000101.1 GCA_018882545.1 Mycobacterium sp. | reverse complement strand
CACCGAGGAGGCGATCAAGGACTACGTGCGCGATCATCTTGCGCGCTATAAGGTTCCGCGCGAAGTGGTGTTCCTATCCGAACTGCCGCGTAACCCGACCGGCAAGATCCTCAAACGGGAACTGCGTCAGATCGAGATCCACTAACCGCTACGGGTCGCGGGGCAGGCCGAGCAGACGTTCGGCGATGATGTTCAGCTGCACCTCGGAGGTGCCGCCGTAGATCGTCGTCGCCCGGCTGGCGAGTAGGAACTCCGCCCATTTCCCCTCCGGGGTGTCCTCTTCCCAGATGGCGCCGTCGACCCCGAACGAGGACACCGCGAACTCGGCGTAGCCCTGGCCGGTGCGCATGGACAGCAGCTTGGAGATCGCCGCCGAGGGCATCGCGTCGCCACCGGCCAGTGTCAGCAGCGTCGAGCGCATGTTCATCAGCTTGGCGGCGTGTCCCTCGGCGATCAGCTCGCCGGCCCTGTGATGGCCCACCTGGTCGAAGTGCCCGGCGCCGACGAACTCGACGAAGCGGTTCAGGTTCGGCAGGAACCACGGCTCATCGCTGCCGATGGAAACCCGTTCGGCGGTAAGGGTGTTGCGGCTGACCTCCCAGCCACTGTCGACCTCGCCGAGGACCAGTTCGTCGGGGATGAACACGTCGTCGATGAACACGGTGTTGAACAGTGCGTTGCCGGTCAGCTCGCGAAGGGGTTTGACCTCGACGCCCGGCTGCTTCATATCCAGCAGGAAGTAGGTGATGCCGTTATGTTTGGCGGCGGCCGTGTTCGTCCTGGCCAGTAGCGCGCCCCACTGGGAGAACTGCGCGGCGGTGGTCCAGATCTTCTGGCCGGTGATGCGCCAGCCGCCGTCGACCTTGGTGGCCTTGGTGGTCAGGCTGGCCAGATCCGACCCGGCGCCCGGTTCGGAGAACAGCTGGCACCAGATGATCTCGCCGCGGAGCGTCGGGGGCAGGAATCGTTGCTGCTGCTGCTCGTTTCCGAAGGCCACGATCGAGGGGATCAGCCAGGCGGCGATTCCCATGTTGGGCCGCTTGACCCGGCCGGCGCTGAACTCCTGGGCGATGATGATCTGCTCGACCGGGCTCGCCGCACGGCCCCACGGCGGGGGCAGGTACGGCAGCACCCAGCCGCCCTCGGCGATCGCGGTCTTGCGCTGATCGCGGGGAATCGCCTTGAGCGCGGCGACTTCGGCCCGGATCTCGGCGCGCAGTTTCTCGGTATCGGGGTCCAGGTCGATATCCAACGGTCGCATCCCGCTGGTGGTGGCGGTGTCGAACACCCGCTGGCGGTACTCCGCCGAACGGCCGAACGCCGCCACCAGACCGAGGGTGCGCCGGTAATAGACGTTGGTGTCGTGCTCCCAGGTGAACCCGATACCGCCATGCACCTGGATGCAGTCCTGGGTGCAGCGCTGAGCGGCGGACGGGGCCAGGGTGGCCGCAACCGCGGCAGCGAACTCGTAGTGGGTGGCCTGGTTGTCCCAATCCTGTTCGGCGGCTTCGTCGATCGCCCGGGCGGCGTCCCACACCGCGGCGGTGGCCCGCTCGGTGGTGGCGATCATCTCGGCGCACTTGTGCTTGATCGCCTGGAACTGGCCGATCGGACGGCCGAACTGCTCGCGGATCTTTGCGTACTCCGAGGCAGTGTCGGTAGCCCAGCGGGCGATGCCGACCGCCTCAGCAGACAGCAAAGTGGTGATAATCGCCCGCCCGGCGGTCCGGGAGACGCTCGACAGTAACCGGTCGGCACCGATTTCCACGGCGTCGGCCCGGACGTGGGCGACCGGCCGCAGCGGGTCCACCGAGCGCAGCGGTGCGATCTCCAGGGCGCCGGCGTCGAGCACCGCCCACTCGGTGCGGCCGTCGATGCTCACCGGCAACACCAGCACCGAGGCCTGCGCCGCGGCCGGAACCGAGCGGGCTTCGCCGCGGACCACGATGATCTCGCCCCGGCGACTGGCGGTCAGATCGGACTCCAACGCGACCGCCGCGATAGCCTCCCCGGCGGCCAGTTCGGACAACACCTTCGCCTCAGGGTCGTGGGCGGCGATCAGGGCGCTGGCGACTGCGGAGGTGACGAAGGGGCCGGGCACCGCACCGTAGCCGAATTCGGCGATCGCGACCGCCAACTCCAGCAGACCGAACCCCTGACCGCCGACCGACTCGGCCAGATGCAAACCGTGCAGGCCCTGCTCGGCCGCCGCCCGCCAGTAAGGAGGCGGGTTGTCCTGCGGTGTCTCCAGCGCGGCGTGCAGGACCTCCGCGGGGGCGACGCGGCGAACCAGCGCGCGTACCGAATCAGCGAGATCCTGATGCTCAGATGTGATCGCCAAGGGCATATTCGATCGCCTTCACTCTCCGGAGGTGCCGATTAACCGGTGGGTTGGGACCGAGGGTACTCCCCGCCGTGCTGCTCCTCGTCCGCCCGGTCTGCAGGTGGGGCGGCCCGCAACCAGACCACCAGCGCCGAGCCGAGAAGCATCAGGACGCCGACCGCCCACATGCCGACCTTGTCGGTCCCGGTGAGGTCCTCCAGCACCCCGGTCGCATAGGGCGCGGCGAACCCGCCCAGGTTGCCCAGCGAGTTGATCAGCCCGATCCCGGCTGCTGCCGCGGCGCCGGTCAGGAACCGTGACGGCAGCGCCCAGAACACCGGCAGGGCGGCGAAGATGCCCATCGCGGCGAGCACCACCGGCACCATCACCGCCACCGGGTGACGCAGGTACAGCGCCACCGGGATCGCCAGACCGCCGACTAGCAGCGGAATCGCGACGTGCCAAACGTGTTCGCGGGTGCGGTCGGCGTGCCGCGACCACAGAAACATCGCGAGCGCCCCGAACAGGTAGGGAACAGCGGTGATCAGGCCCACCTCGACCAGGGATAGCTGCATCTGGAAGGTCTTCCTGAAGCCCGCCACGATCGACGGGAGGAAGAAGGCGAGCGCGTACAGCCCATAGGCGACGGTGAAGTAGACGACCGCCAGCGCCCACACCCGCGGGCTGGTGAGAGTGCGCCGCAGCGGGAACCGGTATCGGGTGGAAACGCGTTGCTCCTCGGCCGCTAGCGTCTCCGCCAGCCAGTGCCGCTGATCGGTGGTCAGCCAGTGCGCGTCGGCGGGCCGGTCGGTGAGGTAAAACCAGCAGACCACCCCGAGCAGCACCGCTGGCAGTCCGACGCAGATCATCATGAAACGCCAGCCGGCCAGTCCCCACACCCCGTGCCCAGTCTGAATCAACCACGCCGCCAGGGGTGTTCCGACAGCCGAGGCGATCGGCACCGCCAACATGAAGACCCCGACCACCCGGGCGCGGTAGGCGGCGGGAAACCATTGGGTCAGGTAGAACACCACCCCGGGAAACAGGCCCGCCTCGGCCACGCCAAGCAGGAAGCGCAACACCAGAAGCGTGGTGGCGTTGGGCGCGAAACCGATTGCCACCGCTACCAACCCCCACGACACCGCGATTCGGGCCAGCCAGCGTCGGGCGCCAAAGCGGACCAACGCCAGATTCGATGGAACCTCGACCAGGACGTAGCCGATGAAGAAGATTCCCGAGGCCAGCCCGAACATCGTCGCCGACAGTTGCAGGTCCGCACTGATCTCGTCCTTGGCGATACCGAGGTTGGTGCGGTCCAGGTAGTTGACGAAGTACAGCGCCATCAACAGCGGAACCAGGCGCACCGTGACCGCCCGCAGGGCGCCGGCTGCGGTTGACTCAGCTGCCGGCGAGACGGACATCGGGCCTCCCGTTGACGACATTGAGCAGGTCATGGCCGTCGTAGAGTCGACGACAGTTGTCGATCGCCGCCACCAGGTAGCGGCGCATGGTGTCCTTGGTGAACCAGACCACGTGGGGTGTCACCACGACGTTGTCCAGCCTCAGCAGTGGGTTGTCGGGCCGGACCGGTTCGGTGGCGAACACATCCAGCCCCGCCCCTGTCAGCCGACCCTCGCGGAGTGCATCGGCCAGCGCCGCCTCGTCAACGATGGCACCGCGGGAGGTGTTGATCAGCAACGCCGTTGGCTTCATCCGACCCAGCTCGCGGCGGTCGATCAGGTTCTCGCTCTGTTCGGTCAGCGGCAGGTGCAGGCTGACGATGTCGCTCTCGGTCAGTAACTCGGCCAGCGGCCGCCAGTCGGGGCTGCCGTCGTCGCCGGTGCTGGTGTGCAGTACCCGGGCGCCCATCGCGGCGAGGATACGTTCGACCCGGCGGGCGATATTGCCGTAGCCCACCAGACCCACTGTGCAGGAGCCGATGTCGCGTACGGTCTCGCCGAGAGCGGTGTCAAGGGGCCAGCCCTCCCCGGTGCGGGTGGCCTGGTGCAGTGCGGGCAGCCGGCGCATGGCGGCCAGCATCAGCAGTACCGTGCCCTCAGCCGCCGACGGGGCGTTGGCGCCGGGCATATTGGCCACCGCTACACCCAGTTCGGTCGCGGTTGCCACATCGATGGTGTTGACCCCGGCGCCGAGTTTGTGGACCAGTCTCAGCCGGGTGCCGCGGCGCAAGTCCGGACCGGACAACGGTTGCAGTACATGCCACAGGGCATCGGCCCACGGCAGCGTCTCGTGCAGGGTCGCCTCGTCGTCCTCGTGGCACCAGCGGACCTCGAGCCAATCCGCCTCGGCAGTGACCAGTTCGCGCGCCGTCTCGCCGGGCAGGAAGTGCGCCAGCACCCTGAGCCTCGTCGCCGCCATCCCACCGTCCTGTCTGCGCCGTTCTGTCCGCGAGCGTGCGTGTCGGCGCGGGAACACGCCGCTGAGGCAGGAGCTTTACGCACCCTCGACGCCTGGAACAAGGCCGCCGGTTAATTCCGGAACGGGCTGGACCTCCCGAACGCATCCAGAATGGCACTGAGCTGTCCGACAAGTTCGGTGGCATTGAGCGCGACGTCCCCGGCGAGCCAGGCGCTGATCGCCTGGGTCACGCCGCCGACCACGAAGTGGGCGAAGGCCTTCGTCCGCTCGTCAGCGGGCCGCCGAGTGAGTGCCTCGACGTGCTGTCCGGACAGCATGACGAACAGCGCCTCGGACTCCCGGCGCTTGCGGAGGACCGTCGGGTTGGACACCCGGGCGCCGAACATCAGCCGGCCCACCCGCCGGTCGGCCTCGATCGTGCGCACGATGTTGGTCAGTCCGGCTGTGGTCTGCTCGCCGACCGGCGCGGCGGCCACGGCGGCCTGGGTGGTGGCCGCCAGTCGGGCGATCACCGTGTCGAACACCGATGCGATGAAATCGTCTTTGTCGGTGAAGCTTTCATAGAAGTACCGGGTGGCTAGGCTCGCCTGCTGGCAGATGCCACGGACGGTCAGTTCGGCCGGGTCGATGTTTCTTCCCAGCAACTCCAGGCCGGCCTCCAGCAGCTGTGATCGGCGCCGGGCCAGCCGGTCGGCGGCGTCCACTCCGGCGTAGGGCCGCGCCTGGGTCACCGCTCAATCTTGACATCGAGGCAGGGGTGGCACAATATCGGGAAACAATCGTTTCCAGATTCACGGACAGGGGCCTCTCGGTGGTCGCTCGCGAATTGGTCGGCGTGGTAGAGCGTCCCGTCAGCGAATCCTGCGGGCCACGCGCCAACCGTGGCCTCCTGCAACGGCTGACCCGGTCGGCCACCGTCGACGACGGTGTACCCGGCATCGCACTGCTGGCGGGTCCGGCCAACGTGATCATGCAACTGAGTCATCCCGGTGTGGGTTACGGCGTCAAGGAAAGTCGCGTGGAGAGCGGCCGCATCGACCGTCACCCGATCAAGCGGGCCCGCACCACCTTCACCTACCTGGCAGTGGCCACCCGCGGAAACCCCCAGCAGCAGAAGGCCTACCGCAAAGCGGTGACCCAGGCGCACGCCCAGGTGGTTTCCACCGATGAGAGCCCGGTGAAGTACAACGCCCTGGATCCCGAACTGCAGCTGTGGGTCGCGGCCTGCCTCTACAAGGGCGGGGTCGACGTCCGTCGTACCTTCGTCGGCGAGATGGACGACGAAACCGCCGACCAGCATTACCGGGACAGCATGGCGTTGGGCACCATGCTGCAGATGCGCCCCGACATGTGGCCGGCCGACCGGGCCGCCTTCGACAAGTACTGGCAGAAACAACTCGAGCAGATCCACATCGACGACACCATTCGCGAGTTCCTCTATCCGATCGCGGTGGCCCGGATGAACGGCCTGCAGTTGCCCGCACCGCTGCAGAACATCAATGAGAGCCTCGCCCGGTTGATCACCACCGGCTTTTTGCCTCAGCGATTCCGCGACGAGATGAAACTGCCGTGGAACACCGCCAGGCAGCGCGAGTTCGACGCCCTGATGGCAACAATCCGACTCGGCAACGGCCTGGCACCGTCGTTTGTCCGCAACTTCCCGTTCAACCTGCTGCTGCAAGACGTGAACTGGCGGATGCGCACCGGCCGCCCGCTGGTCTAGCGTCACTGAACGTGCGCACCGACGACGACAGCTGGGACATCACCACCAGCGTCGGCTCCACCGCTCTGTTCGTCGCGGCCGCGAGGGCGTTGGAGGCGCAGAAGGCCGACCCGCTGGCCATCGACCCCTTCGCCGAGGTGTTCTGCCGCGCAGTCGGAGGTGACTGGGCGGGCCTGCTCGACGGCGGCTCGCCGGATCACCCGCTTCGCTCCGAGGACTTCGGGACCCACTTCGTCTCCTATCAGGGTGCGCGGACGCGCTACTTCGACGACTACTTCCGCGCTGCCGCTGATGCCGGAGTGCGTCAAATCGTGATTCTCGCAGCAGGTTTGGATTCCCGGGCGATCCGACTCGACTGGCCCGCCGACACCACGGTTTTCGAGTTGGACCAGCCCCGGGTGCTGGAATTCAAAGGCCGGACACTTCAGCAGTGCGGTGCCGTCGGCGCGGTAGACCGTCGTGAGGTCGCCGTCGATCTGCGCGACGACTGGCCCTCGGCGCTGCGCGCCGCTGGATTCCGCAACGACCAACCCTCGGCGTGGATAGCCGAGGGCCTGCTGATCTATCTACCCGCAACTGTGCAGGAACAGCTGTTCATCGGCATCGACGGGCTGGCCGCCTCCGGCAGCCGACTCGCACTGGAGGAGGGCCGGCCGATGGAACGCGACGCCTTCCAGGCCCGCGTCGAGGAGGCCAAGAC
>VERS01000100.1 GCA_018882545.1 Mycobacterium sp. | reverse complement strand
CCAGTACCTGCCAGTCCGCTGCCGGCACCAGCAGCGGGATCGCGTCCAGGTGCCACGGCCCGGGCATGGCCATCCCGTGACTGTCGGTGACCGCGTCCCCGTGCCGGTCGATCTCGATGTAGGTGATGCCGTCGTTGTCGACCAGCCCGGTCAACACCTCGCGCAGCCGGTCCAGCCCGTCGGCGCCGCGTTCGTCGAGCAGTTCGGTCAGCTCGCCCCAGGCCGGCCGGACCGCGCCGGAGCCGTCGATGAACTCGTCGTAGCCGGTGCTGCCGAAACCGGCGGCGGCCAGTGCGCCGCCGCGAACGTCGAAGAGGGCCTCCTGGGCCAGCGCGGCACGGTAGCCGTCCAGCAGCCCGAGGTCAGCACCGGTCGTCGACAGCGACACGCGGACCCACCTCCTGCCTCTGAAACTCCTGCCTCTGAAACTCCCGGCCGGGCGATGTTGCCACGCCTCAGCGCAGAACGGTACGCACCCGGCGCAGATCGAGAATGCCAGGCGCGCCGATGTCGGTCGACTGCCGCGCCTGCTTCTCCCGCAGTTCGGCCAGGTCGAGGCGGCCGGGCGTGAAGCCGTGCGCCTCGAAGCGACTGCTGCGGCGGGACTCCGCCGCGACGGCGTTGACCGGCGGGTCGTCATAGGACCGACCGCCGGGATGGGAGACGTGATAGGTGCAACCGCCGCGCGAGGTGCCGGCGGTCAGGTCGACCAGCTCGAAACGCAACGGGGAGTCCACCGTGATGCTGGGATGCAGCGCGCTGGGCGGCTGCCAGGCCCGGAAGCGGACCCCGCCCACCATGACGTCGGGGTTGTCGGTGGCCAGCATCGGGACCGGATAGCCGTTGCAGGTGACCATGTGCCGGTGCCGGTCGGCACCGATTGCGCGCACCTGCAGCCGCTCGACCGAGGAGTCCACATAGCGGGCGGTGCCGCCGGCGGTCGACTCCTCCCCCAGGGTGTACCAGGGCTCGATCGCGCCCCGCAGTTCGATTTCCACCCGGTCGAACACCGCGGTTCCGACGCGGGGGAAGCGGAACTCGGTGAAGGGATCCAGCCAGCTGGTGTCAAAGCCCATCCCCTGTGCCCGAAGGTCTGCGGCGACCTCGGCGATGTCGTGGATGATGAAGTGCGGCAACAGGTATCGACCGTGCAGATTGAGTCCGTGCCGGATCAGCGGAGCCCGCAGCGGCTGGTCCCAGAACCACGCGACCAGGCATCTGACCAGCAGCGACTGCACCATGGCCATCTGGTGGTGCGGCGGCATCTCAAAACCGCGCAACTCCAGCAGGCCCAGTCTTCCCCGCGGTCCGTCCGGGCTGTAGAGCTTGTCGATGCAGAACTCGGCTCGGTGGGTGTTGCCGGTGATGTCGGTGAGCAGGTGCCGCAGCGCCCGGTCGGCGACCCAGGGCTGACCCGCCCCCGCCGGAGCCAGCCGGGCGATCTCGGCGAAGGCGATCTCCAGTTCGTAGAGCGCGTCGGCGCGGCCCTCGTCGACCCGGGGTGCCTGCGAGGTCGTTCCGACGAACCGTCCGGCGAAGAGGTAGGACAGGGCGGGGTGGCGCTGCCAGTAGGTCAGCAGCGACACCAGCAGGTCCGGCCTGCGCAGCAGCGGTGAGTCGGCAGGGGTGATCCCGCCCAGGGTGATGTGATTGCCGCCGCCGGTGCCGCCGTGGGTGCCGTCGAGGTCGAAGGACTCGGTGGACAGCCTCGCCTGCCGCGCGGTGTCGTAGAGGGTCTGCAGTTGGGCGTTCTGTTCGGCGAAACTCGCCGCCGGCGCGATGTTGACTTCGATGACGCCGGGATCGGGGGTGACCGACAGCGACTGCATCCGGGGGTCCGGCGGCGGTCCGTAGCCCTCCACCACCACCGGGCAGCCCGCCGCGGCGGCGGCGGCCTCGACCCGGGCGAGCAGGTCCACGAAGTGTTCCAGCGCGTCGGTCGGGGGCAGGAAAACGTGCAGCCACCCGTCGCGCACCTCGGCGACCAGCGCGGTGACCGGCGCGGTGTCGGCGTCCTCGACCCCGGCCTCGACCCCGGCCGCGCTGGATTCGGGTCCGTCGCCGAGTTCGCCGGCACCCGCGGCCAACGGATCGGCGGAAAACGTCGGCCGGGGCGGCCGCCAGCTGATCGAGTCCAGCGGCAGCCGCAGCCCGGCCGGTGAGTCACCCTCGAGCAGGACGATCCGGCCGCGACGCAGCCGCCAGTCCGCACTGGCCCACCCCGCGTCGTCCTCGCGGCGGTGCAGCGGCAGCACCCAGGCCGCCGGGTCGCCGGCCGACCGGTCCAGCCGCTCCAGCAGGGCGGCGCGGGTCTGCGCGGTGTCGGACTCCAGATCCTCGCCGGGGCCGACCGGGACGCCGTCGGGCCGGCGGACCGCCGCCAGCAGGCGGGCCAGCGGATCCTCGTAGGCCGGCCGGACCTGGGTGCCGGGCAGGCCCAGGCCCTGCGCCACCGCGGAGAGCAGACGCTCGGCCACCGCCGGGGTCGCGCCGCCGGTCCCCCCGCCCCAGGGGTCGGCAAGCAGGGTGCCGTCCTGCCACAGGGGTTTACCGTCGCGGCGCCAGTACAACCCGATCTGCCAGCGCGGCAACGGTTCTCCGGGATACCACTTGCCCTGGCTGCGTTGGACCAGCCCATGCGGCGCCCACTGCGCCCTCAGCAGTGCGGTCAACGCCGAGGCCCGGTCGCGCTTGTGCGGACCGTCGGCGTCGGTCGTCCACTCCGGGGAGACCTGATCGTCGATCGAGACGAAGGTGGGTTCCCCGCCCATCGTCAGCGCGACGTCGGCGCCGTCCAGTCGTTCGTCGACCTGCTCGCCGAGCGCGGTGATCGCCGCCCACGCGTTGTCGGTGTAGGGCAGGGTGACCCGGGGGTCCTCGTGGATCCTGGTGACGGTGTTGGAGAACTCGAAGACCGTCTCGGCCGGCGCGGTGGCGCCGCTGATCGGCGCCGCCGAGGACGGGTGCGGCGTGGCGGCCAGCGGGATATGGCCCTCCCCGGCGAACAGCCCGGAGGTCGGGTCCATCCCGATCCACCCCGCGCCGGGGATGTAGACCTCGGTCCAGGCGTGCAGATCGGTGAAGTCCGCCGCCGGGCCCGAGGGCCCGTCGATGGCCTCCACGTCGGATGTCAGTTGCACCAGGTAGCCGGAGACGAAGCGCGCGGCGAGGCCGAACTCGCGCAGCACCGACACCAGCAGCCAGGCCGAATCGCGGCAGGACCCGATCCGGGTTGCCAGGGTGTGGTCCGGACTCTGCACCCCCGGTTCCATCCGCACGCTGTAGTTGACGTCGGCGTTGACGGCGCGGTTGACCTCGACCAGAAAGTCGATCGTCCGGGTCCCCGGCGTTGCGGTGTGCCGGCCCACCCACGCGCGCAGCAGCTCACCGGGACCGGATCCGTCGCGGTCCTCGTCGACCGGCTTGAGGTAGGGGTCCAGGTCCTCCCGCAGCGCCTCGGGGTAGCGGAACGGGACGGTTTCGGCGTAGTCCTCGATGAAGAAGTCGAACGGGTTGACCACCTTGAGATCGGCGATCAGCCCGACGTTGATGCTCAGCTTGCCGGTGGGGTTGGGGAAGACCAGCCGCGCCAGGAAGTTGCCGAAGGCATCCTGCTGCCAGTTGATGAAGTGATCGGCCGGCTCGACGTCCAGCGAGTAGGCCTCGATGGGGGTCCGGGTGTGCGGGGCGGGCCGTAACCGCACGACATGCGGGTGCACCTGCACCGGATGGTCGAAGGTGTAGCTGGTGCGGTGCTCGATCCCGACGCGGATGCCCACAACTGACCATCCCACCAGTGCACTGTTACTTCTGGGCAAAATACGTGTTTCCTGCACGGTGCCGGTCGTTCATCGGATATTTACTCAAGGATCACTGCTTCCGGAAACCGGGGGGACTCACCGATGCGCCTCATCGACTTCAAGGCCAAGACGCCCCTGATCGGGATGTCCATGGTGTTCCTGGCGATGGTCGTCGTCGCGGTGACCGCCTACCTGCACATCGGCTGGTACTCGGTGATCGGGTACGCAGTCGCGGCCGCGGTGGCCGCGTTCGGCTTCGTCTTCACCTTCCGGGACATGCCCGCCCCACACCACCGGAACACCGCCGACTGCCCCGAGGAGGGCCCGTCATGACCGCCACCCCCACCCATCCGGTCCCCGAACAGGCGGCGCTGACCGCCGAGGATGCCGGGTACCACAAAAGCCTGAGCCCCCGCCAACTGCAAATGATCGCCATCGGCGGCGCGATCGGCACCGGGCTGTTCCTCGGGGCCGGCGGCCGACTGGCCAGCGCCGGGCCCGGGCTGTTTCTGGTGTACGGCGTCTGCGGGGTGTTCGTCTTCCTGATCCTGCGGGCGATGGGCGAACTCGTGCTGCACCGCCCGACCACCGGATCCTTCGTGTCCTATGCACGGGAGTTCCTCGGGGAGAAGGCGGCTTTCGTCGCGGGCTGGATGTACTTCCTGAACTGGTCGGTGACGACCATCGTGGACTCGACGGCGATCGCGGTCTTCTTCCGCTTCTGGGGGGTTTTCCGGGATGTCCCGCAGTGGCTGATCGCCCTGATCGCACTGGGCATCGTGCTGGCGATGAACCTGGTCTCGGTGAAGTTGTTCGGCGAGTTCGAGTTCTGGGCGGCACTGGTGAAGGTGATCGCGTTGGTCACCTTCCTGGTCGCGGGCACGATCTTCCTGGCCGGGCGCTACTCGGTCGACGGCAATCCCACCGGTTTCAGGGTGATCACCGACAACGGGGGTCTGTTCCCGGTCGGGGTGGTGCCGCTGGTCCTGGTCACCTCCGGTGTCGTCTTCGCTTATGCCGCAGTCGAACTCGTCGGCATCGCCGCAGGCGAGACCGAGGAGCCGGAGAAGGTGATGCCCCGGGCGATCAACTCGGTCATCGCCCGGATCGCGCTGTTCTACGTCGGTTCGCTGTTCCTGCTCGCCCTGCTGCTGCCCTACACCGCCTACTCGGCCTCGGAGAGTCCGTTCGTGACGTTCTTCTCCAAGATCGGCATCGAGGGCGGCGGCACGGTGATGAACCTGGTCGTTCTCACCGCCGCTTTCTCCAGCCTCAACGCGGGCCTGTACTCCACCGGGCGGATCCTGCGCTCGATGGCCATGAACGGCAGCGCACCGCAGTTCACCGCCCGGATGTCGCGCCGCGGCGTGCCCTACGGCGGGATCATGCTGACCGCGTCGATCGGCCTGCTCGGAGTCCTGCTCAACAGCATCGTCCCCGACCAGGCTTTCGAGATCGTGCTCAACGTGGCCTCGCTGGGCATCCTCTCGTCCTGGGCGACCATCATCATCTGCCAGCTCCAGCTGTACCGCTGGTCGGAGCAGGGCAGGTTGACCCGGCCGTCGTTCCGGATGTGGGGCGCGCCCTACACCGGCTATCTGACGCTGGTCTTCCTGCTGTCGGTGCTGGTGTTGATGGCCTTCAACTATCCCGTCGGCACCATCACGATCGGCGGCCTGGTGGTGCTGATCCCGGCCCTGATCGGCGGCTGGTACCTGGTTCGCGACCGGGTCGCGGCGATCGCCCGGGAACGCGGCGGCCTGGACTGAACTCACCTCAGCGGCAGGAACTCCCGCCGATCGTGGCGCTGCCGAGCACTTCGTCACCGTCGGGGTCGGGCCGGTAGAGCACCAGCGTCTGACCGGGCGCCACCCCGCGTAGCGGGGTCCGCAACGCCACCGTCAGGGCCCCGTCGACAAGTTCGGCCACCGCCGGTGCGATCCCGCCGTGCGCGCGCACCTGCACGTCGCACTCGATCGGTCCGGCCGGGGCCGCTCCGGAGGTGAACACCGGCCGCAGTCCGGTCAGTGACCGCGTGTCGAGGTCGGCGGCCGCTCCCACCCGCACCGTCGCGGACTCGGCGTCGATACCGGTGACGTAGCGGGGCCGGCCGTCCGGTCCCGGCCCCGGGATGCCCAGCCCCTTGCGCTGGCCGACGGTGAAGCCGTACACGCCGTCGTGGCGGGCCAGCACCCGGCCCTGCCCGTCGACGACCGCGCCGGGCCGCACCCCGATGCGCGCACCCAGGAAGGAGCGGGTGTCACCGGAGGGGATGAAGCAGATGTCGTGGCTGTCGGGCTTATCGGCCACGGCCAGGCCGCGGCGGGCCGCCTCGGCGCGGATGGCCGGCTTGGGGGTGTCGCCCACCGGGAACATCGCATACCGCAGCTGCTCGGCGGTCAGCACCCCCAGCACGTAGGACTGGTCCTTGTCCGGATCGACCGCCCGGCGCAACCGGCCGCCCTCCAGACGGGCGTAGTGCCCGGTGGCCACCGCCTCGAAACCCAGCGCCAGCGCCCGAGCCGCCAGCGCCGAGAACTTGATCCGCTCATTGCAGCGCACGCACGGGTTGGGGGTCTCTCCGCGTTCGTAGGAGGACACGAAGTCGTCGATCACATCGGCCTTGAACCGGTCGGCGAAATCCCAGACGTAGAAGGGGATTCCGAGGACGTCGGCGACCCGGCGGGCATCGGCGGCGTCCTCCCGCGAGCAGCACCCCCGTGATCCGCTGCGCAGCGCTCCCGGTGCCGGCGACAAGGCCAGATGCACCCCGATGACCTCGTGGCCGGCCTCGACCATGCGGGCCGCGGCCACCGCGGAGTCCACCCCCCCGCTCATCGCGGCCAGCACCCTCACTGCGCGGCCCCCAGCGACGCACTGGCCAGCGCGGCCCGGCGGGCCCGTTCGACGGCCGCCGGCAGGACTCGCACCACGTCGTCGACGTCCTCATCGGTGCTGGTGTGCCCCAGCGACAGTCGCAGCGAGCCGCGGGCGACCTCGGCGTCGACCCCCATCGCCAGCAGGACGTGCGAGGCCCGGGCCACCCCGGCCGTGCACGCCGAGCCGGTGGAGCACTCGATTCCGTTGGCGTCCAGCAGCATCAGCAGCGAGTCACCCTCGCAGCCGCGGAAGGTGAAGTGCGCGTTGCCCGGTAGGCGACCCGCACCGCGGGCGCCGTTGACCACGACGTCGTCGATGGCGCCGAGCACGCCGTCGATCAGACGGTCGCGCAGCTCGCACAGCCGTGCGGCGGTGTCCTCCCGGGAGGCAACGGCGATCTCGGCGGCGGTGGCCATTCCCACCGCGCCGGCGACGTCGACGGTGCCGGAGCGAACGTCGCGCTCCTGGCCGCCGCCGTGCAG
>VERS01000099.1 GCA_018882545.1 Mycobacterium sp. | reverse complement strand
ACCCCGGACCGCCCCGGCCCCGCCGGGGCACTTAGCCCGGGTCCTTCGGTGGCGATCGCCCCGGGCCCTTCGGTGGCGATCGCCACGTACGACCCCGGCAGCGGCCAGTTCGCCACCGCCGACGGATCAGTGGGGCGCCATACCGGTGTGGTGGCCGGTGACGGCCAACTCACCTGGACCGATCTGCTGCCGACCGGTTAAGCCTTCACCAGCTTGAAGGGCATGGTGATGTGCACAGCCAGGCTTCGCCCGCACGCCCCGCTGGGCCCGGTGGTGGCGTCCTCGCCGACCAATGTGTTCGAGGTCGGGTCGGTAGTGGAGCCGTCAGCGGTCATGGCCTTGAAACGGAAGATCTGCAAACCGTCAGCGGTCGAGCCATCGGGGCATCGGATCCACTGCGGCACAATGTGTTTGACGTACCACTCGCCACCGGTCTGATATATCGGCGCCGTCCAGCCCTGGTTACTCGACACCGTCCCGGTGCATTCGGTGGGGTAACTGCACTGCGATGAGACGGTCCAGACCGCTCGCACACTGTTCTGATCGCGAAACACGTCGTTGGTGCGGGCCCACTCGCCGTTGGAGGTGGCGGTGTAGCTGCCGTTGAGGGCCCACTGATCGGCGGCCTGGGCCGGGGCGGTGACCGCGACGCAGCCGAACAGGGCGGTCAGCAGGGCGGTCAGCGCGCGGGGCACACCGCCGATTATCCGGCCGCGGCCGGATCGCCCGCAGCGAGATGGCCGATCACGCCGCCCCTCGAAACACCAATCTCATCTGCCACAACAGTCACATGTCCTGTTAGTCTTCAGCAGTGTCGATTCCCGCCGCCCGGCGGGGGAGGGAAGGCCGTGCCAGGCAACGACGTGCAGCTACCCGGCACCGACGCTCCGGCGCCGGTGCCGGTGCGGGTGCGTTCGAAACCCGCTGGCCGGGGCAACCTGCTCAACCGGATCAGCATCCAGTCCAAGCTTCTGCTGATGCTGGTGCTGTGCACGATTCTGGCTGCCGCGATCGTCGGCACCATCGCCTACCTGTCGGGCCGAGACTCCCTGCGGAACGCCGCGGTGACCCGTCTCGTCGAGATCCGCGAGTCGCAGACCCGGTCGTTGACCGCACAACTGATCGACCTGCGAAGTGCACTGGTGTCCTACACCTACGGCAGCATGACTCAGGAAGCGCTGCGGGACTTCACCGCCGGCTTTGACCAACTGGCCAACGCTGCGGTGACACCGGAGATGTCCAAGGCGATCACCGACTATTACGCCTTTTTCGCCGCGGAGACCGAGAAGTACAGCGGGGCCCGCTTGGATGTGGCCGCGATCCTGCCGACCTCCCCGGCGCAGCGCTACCTGCAGGCCACCTACACGGCGAAACTTCGCACCGACGAGGCCGCGATCGCCGTGGATGACCAGCGCGACGGCAGCGCGTGGTCGGCCGCCAACGCCAAATATCAGAGTTTCTTTCGCGAGGTCGTCACCGGGTTCGGGTTCGAAGACGCCCTTCTGCTCGACAGTCGCGGGAATGTGGTCTACAGCGCCTACAAGAACGTCGATCTCGGCAGCAATATCCTGACCGGCCCGTTCAGCGGCTCGAAACTTCGGGAGGCCTACATCCAGGCCATGTCGAGCAACCGGGCCGACCAGGTCGTCTACACCGACTTCGAGTTCTACCAGCCCTCCACGATGGCACCCACCGCGTGGATGGTCGCGCCGCTTCCGCCCAGCGGAAAACCCAACGGTGTTCTCGCCCTGCAGTTCCCGATCACCAAGATCAACAAGGTGATGACTTTCGACAGGAAGTGGGCCGCGGTTGGCGCGGGTGAAACCGGCGAGACCATCCTGGCTGGTGAGGATTTTCTGATGCGGTCGGACTCCCGTCTCTTCCTCGAGGATCCCGACCGCTACCGGCAGATGGTGATCGACGCGGGCACCCCGCCGGACATCCCCGACATCGCAATCCGGCAGGGCGGCACCACGCTGGTCCAGCCGGTGAACGCTGATGCCCACAAGGAGGCCCAGAAGGGCAACAGCGGCACCGTCATCACCAAGGACTACCTGGGCCAGCAGACGATCCAGGCCTACGCCCCGGTCGGCAAGTTGGCCGGCCTGCGCTGGTCGATCGTGGCCAAGCTGGACACCCGGGAAGCTTTCGCCCAGGAGGCCACCTTCACCCGGATCGTGGTGCTGGCCACCACTGGGATCATTTTCGGTGTCTGCCTGCTCGCGGTGATTCTGGCCCAGGTGTTCCTGCGGCCGATCCGAAGACTGGAAGCCGGCGTGCAACGGATCAGCGCCGGTGACTATCACGTGGCCATCCCGGTCGAGACCCGCGACGAGATCGGCGACCTGACCGGGATGTTCAACGAGATGAGCCGCAGCCTGTCCACCAAAGAGGATCTGCTGACGGAGCAGCGCGGGCAGATCCGCAAGTTGTTGCGCGCGATCATGCCCGCGGCGATCGCTGAGAAAGTCAGCCACGGGGCTGAGATCACCGCCCGCGATCACTCGAACGTCACGGTGGTCTACGCCGACATCGCCGGTATGGACCGGTTGCAGGCTGAACTCGACTCGGCGGAGTCACTGTCCATCTCCAATGAGCTGATCCACCAATTCGACTCCGCTGCGGAGGATTTCGGGATTGAGCGGGTACGACCGGTGCGCAACGGCTACCTGGGTAGCTGCGGTCTGACCGTCCCGCGTCTGGACAACGTCCGGCGTGCGGTCGATTTCGCCCTGGAGTGCCAGAAGATCCTGGACCGGTTCAACGCCGAGTCGGGGCTGAACTTGAAACTGCGAGCCGGAGTCGACACCGGGGCGGTCAGCAGCGGACTGATTGGCGAGAACTATCCGGTCTTCGACATGTGGGGCAACGCGGTGAATTTGGCCCATCAGCTCAAGGACGGGGTGGCTGACCCGGGTATCTACGTCACCTCCCGGGTCTATGACGTCCTCGCCGAGACGGTGTCCTTCGCCGACGCCGGCACCATCGCGGTCGATGGGACCACCGAACGGGTGTGGCGTGTCACGGAGGCGCGCTGATGGGCGACGTCCTGGGTTCGTCGTGGTTCTACTGGGCCGTCGGTATCGCAATCGGATTGCCCCTGGCGCTGATCATTCTCACCGAGTGGCAACACACCTTGCGCCGTCGCGGCAGCAGCCTGCTCGGCCCGGTGAATCTGCTGCGCAACTATCTGCTGCCGCTGGGCGCGCTGCTGCTGGCCATGATCGGCGCCACCCAGATGCCGACCGAATCCACCCCGGTTCGCATCGTGGGGACCCTGGTCGCCGTCGTGGTCCTGCTCCTGATGCTTTCCGGCATCAAAGCCTCGTTGTTCGCCGCCGCACCGATGAGCAGTTGGCGTCGTCGTGTCCCGGCCATCTTCCTCGACGTCATCCGCTTCGCGCTGATCGCCGTGGGGGTGGGGCTAATCTTCGCCTACATCTGGGGCGCCAACGTCGGCGGTCTGTTCACCGCGCTCGGCATCACCTCGATCGTGATCGGCCTGACCCTGCAGAACTCGGTCGGCCAGATCATCTCCGGACTGCTCATGCTCTTCGAGCAGCCCTTCCGGATCGGCGACTGGATCGAGACCGACAAATCCAAAGGCCGGGTGGTCGAGGTGAACTGGCGGGCGGTGCATCTGGAGACCGCCGACGGTCTCCGGGTGACCCCGAACTCAGTCCTGGCCGGGCAGTCGTTCACGAACCTGAGCCGGCCGGACGGCCAGCATGCCATCCGGGTCGCAACCGTTTTCGCCATCGAGGACCGTCCCGACCAGGTGTGCGCGATGCTGACCCGGATCGCATCGCAGCTTCCCCAGTGCCATCCCGATCTGACCCCGGTGGCGGTCCCGATGGGAGAGCTGAAGTACCGCACCAAGATTCCGCTGCGCTCTCCGGGCGACGACGGCGCCGCCGAGACTACTTTCCTGCGCTGGATCTGGTACGCCGCGCGTCGCGAGGGACTTCACCTCGATGAGGCCGCGGATGGTTTCTCCGAACCGGAATCGGTGGCGTCGGCCATCCGGACCGCGGTCGCGCCCACGCTGCGACTCAAAGCCGACCAGCAGCGGGCGATGGTCCCGCACGCGGCCATAGAGTGCTACGGCGCCGGTGAGCTGATTCAGGCAGGCGGCGCGATCCCCGACTCCATGTCGTTCATCATCGCCGGGAAGGTCCTGCTGACCGCCGAGGCCGAGGACGGTTCCCGGACCGAGGCGGAAACCCTGGAGCAGGGCTCCTACCTCGGCCAGAGTGCCCTGGTCCGGCACCCGGCGCCGGGATCGTACTTCGCGCTCGACGAGGTGACGCTGGTCCGCGTTGACCGCCACGCCATCGAGCAGGTCGTGCGCAACGATCCGCTGCTGCTGCAGGAGTTCGGCCGGTCGATCGAGGAGCGCCGCGCCACGGTGCTGGAGGCATTGGCCGAGAGCGCACAGCAGGAGGCGCGTTAACCCCACTCGTGGTTCATCGCCCGCGAGTCGGTGCTCTCGCCGGGCATCACCGTACGAAGATTCGGCCGGCCGGCGGCGATCAGGAGCAGTCCGATCAGCCCGGTCACCGCGCCGAGGGCGAAGGCCACGGTGTAGCTGCTCTCCGGCGGGTAATCGCCGTGGTTGCGGCTGAGCAGGACTGCCATGATCGACGCCGCGATCGACGCCCCCACCGTGCGGGCGATGGCGTTGATGCTGGTGGCGACGCCGGTCTCACCCACCTCGACCTCCTGGATCACCAGTGTCGGCAACGCCCCGTAGGCCAGGCTGATGTAGGCGTTGATCAGCAGGCTGGCCGCGATGACCTGCCAGGCCTCGCCGTGTGCGGCGGCCAGCATGCCGAACCCCGTCACCCCGAGGGCGGTTCCCACCGCCAGCACCGCCCGTGCGCCGTAGCGGTCGATATAGCGTCCGCTGACCAACGCGGTGAGGAATCCGGCCAGCGCGCCGGGCAGCAGATAGACCACACTGGCCTGCAACACCGTGGCCCCGAACCCGTAGCCGGTGGCCGTTGGTGCCTGAACCAGGCCGGTAAGCCCGAGGAAGGCGAAGTACAGGCCCATCCCCACCGCGACCGTCGCCAGGTTGGTCAGCAGGATCGGCCGCCGGGCCAGCATGGCCGTGGACACCAGCGGCTGAACGCATCGGCGTTCCCACGCCCACCACAGCGCCAGCACACCGATGCCGCCGAACCCGGCCCCCAGGGTGCGACCGGCCGTCCAGCCCCAGAGGTTGCCCTGGGTGACGGCCAGCAGAATCAGCGACAGCCCGGCGGCCAAGCCGACCGCACCGGCCCAGTCCACGCTGCCGGTCGCCGCGCGACGGCGACCCGGGACGAACAGCACGACTGCGACGATGACCACGCACAGAAAGGCCACCGAGAACCAGAACACCCGGTGATAACTGGCCCCACCGCGCATCAGCAGGCCGGTGATCACCAACCCCACCCCGCCGCCGAAGCCGAGCACTGCAGACAGCACCGACATGGCGCCCATCAGCCGCGCTGCGGGCAGTTCCTCGCGCAGAATCGACACCCCGATCGGGTAGAGGGCGAACGAGGCGCCCTGCAGCACCCGAGCCAGGACGAGCAGCGGCAGCGAAGAGGTCACCGCACCGAGCACCGATCCGGCCAACACCAGAGCCAGCACCCCCAGCAGGACCTGTTTTTTGATGTGCAGATCGGCCAGCCGGCCGAGCAGGGGAGTGCTGGAGGCTGCCGCGAGCAGGTTGGCGGTGACTACCCAACTGATGTGGACTGCCGAGACGTTCAGTTCGCGGGCCATCACCCCCAGTACCGGCACCACCGCGGTCTGCAGGATCGCGACGGTCAGCGCGACCACACTCAGGGTGGCCACCAGCAGGCTGTCGGCGCCGCTGCGGACCGGTGCGGCCGCGCCGGTCGACCCGACATCCGCCACCGCGCTTCCTTTCCGTCCTTGCCGCCGGTTAATTATGTCGGCTAAGCGCTTGTGCAAAGATGCCGGGGTGTTCCGGGCCGCCACGCACTTCTTCGCCGTCGAGGTCTCCGCGGCGGGTGCCGAGGTCTTTCTCCCGACTGAGTCCGCGCTCAGTCGCTGGGGTGAGGACTCGCTGAACGGTCCGGCAATCGTCGGGTTGGCGGCCCGAAACCTGGAGCGGGATTTCCACATCGACGGATTCCAGCCGACCAGGCTGACCGTCGACCTGTTCAAGGCGGCGCATCGGTTGCCGACCGAGGTGCGGACCAGGCTGGTCCGGGGCGGCAGACGAATCCGGAACGCTGAGTGCGACGTCGTCCAGGAGGGCGCCATCGTGGCGCGGGCCAGTCTGGTCGCCTACCGGCGAAGCGCGCCGCCGCCGGGACGGGAGTGGGTCGGTGCCGAGTCCTTCATCGCCCCGGCCGGGGTGACCGGTGCGGCGTATCTGGTCGGCAGCGATGCGGCGGGGTGGAGTGCGGCCGGTGCCCGGCATCAGAACGTCTCCCGCAAACGGGTCTACCACCGCTCGATCGAGGTCGTGCAGGGCGAGATTGTCAGCCCCTTCATGCGCACTGCCGTCGCGGCCGAGGCCACCAGCCTGGTGACCAATCTGGGCACCCGCGGGATCGGGTACATCAACGGGGACCTGACCGTCGGGCTTTCCCGGATGCCGGTTGGCGATTACATTGGCGTACAAGCTGATTCGCATCTGTGCGCAGACGGCGTATCGGTGGGTACCGCCACCTTGTTCGACGACTCCGGGGCGTTTGCAACCGCGATGGTGACCGCTATCGCCAACCCGGCCGCCCAGATCGACTTCAGTGCCTCGGAGTCGGTTCCTACACTGGAGGGTTGACGCCACGTGCCGACCGTGCAGGGGGAGAAAATGGAACAGGGGCAGTTTCTGCGTGACGACGAGATCCGGGTCGAGGCCGCCGGTGCCAGTGTTACCGGCCGGCTCACCATTCCCTGGAATCCCCGCGGAATCGTGGTCTTCGCCCACGGCAGTGGAAGCAGCCGGCACAGCCCGCGCAACCAGTACGTGGCCGCCGTGTTGCAGGCCCAAGGTCTGGCCACGCTGCTGTTCGATCTGCTGGACGCGCAGGAGGGCCAGGACCGCCGCAACGTCTTCAACATCACCCTGCTGGCGCGCCGCCTGGCCGATGCCGTGGATTGGGCCGGGCGTCAGCAGGCGCTGGCCCGCCTGCCCCTGGGCC
>VERS01000098.1 GCA_018882545.1 Mycobacterium sp. | reverse complement strand
GTCGTAGACGCCCTCGGCGGAGTCACCATGTGTCCGCCTGACCCGGTCAACGACCCCTTGGCCGGCATCGACCTTCCGGCCGGATGCCAGGTACTCGACGGGCCCAAAGCCCTCGGTTACGTTCGCTCCCGTGCGACCCCGCGCGCCGACCTGGACCGGATGTCGCATCAACGCGAGTTCATGTCGGCGATGCTCCGGCGCGCGGTCAGCCCGGCGGTGTGGCTCAACCCGTGGCGGTGGTACGCGGTGCCGCGGGCAGTGCTGGCCGCCCTGACTGTCAACGACGGCGCCCACGTCTGGAGTCTGGGCCGGCTGGCCTGGGCACTGCGCGGTGCACCGACCACGGTCACCGTCCCGATCGGGGAATTCACCGGCAACGAGTCCGGCGATGTGGTGATCTGGGACGCGACGACAGCCGCTGCGCTCTTCGATGCGCTGCGCAGCGACGCGACGGTCCCCCAGCAGGTCATCGACAGCCAGCCCTGACTATTCAGGCCCGGTTGCCGGTCAACCCGTTCTCCAGCCATGTCCTGGTCCGCCCCGGATGGTTGGTGGCGATCCAGCCCACGCCGACGTCACGGCAGAACTCGACGTCCTCGAAGTGGTCGACGGTCCAGCAGTACATGGCCCGGCCCTGTGCGGCGGCCCGGTCGACAAGTTCGGGGTGCTCCCGCAGGGTGGCGATCGAGGGGCCGACGGCGGTGGCCCCCACCGTGGTGGCTGCCCCGCCGCCGAGGTAGCGGGAGGTCTCCCCGAGCAGAACGGTCGGCAGCAGGGGGGCGGCGCGGCGGACTCGCCATACCGCGGCGGCGGAGAACGACATCACCACCGCCCGGGACAGGTCCGCCGAAGCCGGCGAGGCCAGGCCGTAGCGGTTCAACAGCGCCAACACCTTGCTCTCCACCAACGCCCCGTAGCGCACCGGATGCTTGGTCTCGATGAACACCTTGACCGGCCGCTTCCAGTCCAACACCAATGTCAGCAGATCGTCGAGTGTCAGTAGTCCGGTATCACCAACGCCCTCGACGGCTGAGGTACTGGAATGCCATGTGCCCCAGTCTAATTCACGCAACTGCTCCAGGGTCATATCACTGACCAGGCCGGTGCCGGTTGAAGTACGGTCCACTCGGCGGTCGTGGACGCAGACAAGATGACCGTCGCGGGTGAGTCGCACATCGCACTCGACACCGTCGGCACCCTCCTGCAGCGCCAACTCGTAGGCGGCGAGGGTGTGCTCGGGCCGGTCAGCAGACGCGCCGCGATGGGCGACGACGAAGGGGCGCTCCCCCTGCGGTTCGGCCACCGGCGACATAGGCCTATGCTGCCGGTTCCCGGTCCCTGGACTCAACAACCGACTGCCGGGACGGCTCCGCGTCCTCCGCGGCGGAGTCGCCGGCGGCGTCGTCATCGGCGAGATCGTCGGCGGCGTGGTCTCCGGTGGCCGGGGACTCCTCATCGGCGCGGTCTTGGGCACGGTCTTGGGCAACGACGACCCACCGGTGCACCGGACGGTCTATCGGTTTGCGAACAAACCCGTCGAACACCCGCCACAGCAGCACCAGGACGGCCAGACCCGCCAGGTAGGCGATGATCATCGTCACCGTGTTGTCCGCGACGCCCTGCGCGTCGGTCGCGCGACTGGTCCAGATGGCCCAACCGCAGACGAGGTAGGTGACCACCCAGGCGATCCACCAGAGGGCGACGGGGCCGCGTTGACGGGCCTGACAGCGCTCGGCGTAGGCCAACTCCAGGACGAAGATCGGCGCCCACACCAGGTTGATGAACGGGACCAGGCAACCGGCCCACACCACCCACGCAGGACGCGGGTCGTCCTGGCCGTGCGCTGCGAAGGCGGCGGCGCGACGACCGATCAGCCAGGAGGTCAGGACGACCGCGGCACCGATCACCGCAACGATGGCCGCCAGGCTGACCAGAACCCCCGCCAACAACGAACCCAGGGCTACGAAAGGGGGCAGCAGCGTGGTGCGGTTGATCAGCAGCAGCAGGTACCGGACGAGATGGACTGCGGCGGCCGCGGCGAGCACCACAGCGGCGCCGATCAATACGGTTCTGGCCACGGTCGCGGAGGCGGGCTTGGTCTGGGCGCGCGCATCGGCGGCGGCGGGCAGGGCGATCGGATCGATCAGACCCCATCGGGGAATGCTGTGGTAGCGCGGGGTGGGCCCCAGCGGGCGGCGGCGCGGCCGGGGCGGCGGAGGTGGACCGGGTCGCACCGCAATCCACCGAAACCCGGCCGGTGGCCGCGGCGGGGCTGAAGCCGTCCGGAGCGACGCGGTCGGCGGCCCGCCGGCGGGTTGGACGGTCGGCACACCCGAGGGCGCATGCAGCGAGCCCTGACAGCGCGGACACCAGCCACGCTGGCGGTCGCGCACGTTCCACCGCGTCCCGCACCGGGAGCACACCTGAATCACGCAGACCAGCCTAAACGAGGCGGACGTTCGACCGGACCGAGGCGAACACGTCCGCCGAGGACACCGCGGTGTCCGAACAAGTGTCTGCGCAGACATTCCCGAGCGAAACGTTGCCGTGGCCGGAATTACCGCGGGCACGTAGTGCCGGAAGGAAACTATTGCGGCACACAGTGCAGGAATGGACCGCGGGTTGTGGCAGCAATACTGAGCTATCCACAGTTTCCACAGGGTTATCCACACCCGCTGGCCCAGATCGATCCGGATTGAGCGGGCAAATTGAGCCGGCGCGACCGGCCCTCCTGTGGATAACCCCCGACAGCCCGGCATGGTGATCAACAGCCTCCCGGCGGAGCGAGCGAAGTACCTTGACCCGCTAACGGGCTTCATCTTCCGGGCGACGCGCCGATCGACACGCCGGGAACAGGCCCCTATGATCTCCGCAACCGCCAACGCGGGTACCGGAGTGCACGAGGGGGTCGGACGTGGGAACTGAGCTTGGGAGGGATGGGTGACCGCACCCCTGGATCCCCGATATTCCGCTCGGATGTCGCCGTGGTCAGCCCCGATGTCGGCTCGGTCCTACCGCATCGCCGCACTGCGCGCGGCGGCCATCTTGGTGGTCCTGCTGGCAGGTCTGGCCCTGCTCATCCTGGTCTGAACCGCTGGCGTTTTCCTGCACGACGCGACCCGGATTCCGCCGCCGGCGGCGCCGTCCTTGCGGCGCGTGCTATCTGTAGAGCAAGGTTGACCCCGCATGGTCCGCTTGCACCGACATCGCTTGACCACAGCTCAAACCGCACCGGACGCAGACCAGCACTGGACACTGGCCAGCACTGAGAGGAAGGAATCGCGTGGCTGAATACACCCTGCCCGAACTGGATTGGGACTACGGCGCCTTGGAGCCGCATATCTCCGGCCAGATCAACGAAATCCACCACAGCAAGCACCATGCCGCCTACGTCGCGGGAGTCAACGCTGCCGTCGCCAAGCTCGAGGAGGCCCGGTCCACCGGCGATCACGCCGCGATCTTCCTCAATGAGAAGAATCTGGCCTTCCATCTCGGCGGCCACGTGAACCACTCCATCTGGTGGAAGAACCTTTCGCCCGACGGAGGTGACAAGCCCACCGGCGACCTTGCCGCCGCCATCGACGACGCGTTCGGATCCTTCGACAAGTTCCAAGCCCAGTTCACCGCGGCCGCCAACGGCCTGCAGGGCTCCGGCTGGGCGGTGCTGGGCTATGACAGCCTGGGGGACCGGTTGCTGACCTTCCAGCTGTATGACCAGCAGGCCAATGTGCCCCTCGGCATAATCCCGCTGCTCCAGGTCGACATGTGGGAGCACGCGTTCTATCTGCAGTACAAGAACGTCAAGGCCGATTACGTCAAGGCGTTCTGGAACGTCGTCAACTGGGAGGACGTGCAGAACCGCTACTCCGGCGCCATCTCCAAGACCAAGGGCCTCATCTTCGGCTGACTGACCGCACGATCACGAATGCGTTAGCACTCAGGTCCTCTTGTCTGCTAGCAAGTCCGTGGCCGATGATGTTGTGCCCCATAGTGTTGGGCGACCGACGTCGCGGAGGCGAAATGGACGAACCGAGATGGAATGCAGGGCGCCCCATCGAGATCGCCCCCTTCCATGCCCGCGGTTCGTTGAAAGGCTTTGTGGTGTCCGGGCGCTGGCCGGACTCGACGAAAGAGTGGGCGCAACTTCTGATCATGGCGGTGCGTGTCGCTTCACTTCCCGGGTTGCTCTCCACCACAACGATTTTCGGCGTTCGCGAGGAGCTGCCGGAGAAGGCCCAGCCGGGCACCGTCGGCCTTGTCATGGCCGAAGGCACGGTGGTCGGCGAATCGGCCGTCGGGCCCGGCCATTTCGCCAGTCGACAGCCGCCGGCCCTGATGATGCTGCATCCACCTTCTGAGACCACCCCGTCGCTGCCGGAGTGTTCGGGGGCCGCCTCGGGTTGTGTATTGCTGCCCGGATTGCCGCACCTGGGCTTGGAACACCGCGCCGCCTGGGTGGAGGCCGAAGCCGACGGGACGGTGACCAATATGGTCAGCCGGGTTGGTGTCGATCCCATCAGCCATCCCGACACCGCCATCCTGGCGATGTTGCTCGCCGCCTGACGGCGATCCGGGCTCCCGCAACCTGAGTGCACCCTGAACATTTCCTGAGTATCCAGCAAATTGATACCGGGGGTACCGCAAACTTAATTCCCAGCCCGCAGGTAGTTGCCGAAGGCCTCGTGGGTCGGGTTCCCGGGTTCTGTGCGTCGGCAACTTGGCTAACCAGTCCGCTGGAACCATAAGCGGCCTTATCAGTAGCAGTGGGGCATTTTAGCGGCCCCGACCTGCGACTCGCGCAACCTAGGCAAGTCCGTGACACCGCACGGCGATCACTATTTTCGGACACATTTCGGAGTTTGCACTTGGTCGATCGAGCGATCGCGTTGTACATTTGGCAGCAAAGAAGGTAAACGGTCGTTAAAGTTCGGGATTTGATACCTGGAGGTCATCCGATGAGTACCACTTTCGCAGCGCGGCTTAACCGGTTGTTCGACACGGTGTACCCGCCAGGCCGGGGTCCGCACACGTCCGCAGAGGTGATTGCCGCCCTCAAGGCCGAGGGGATCACGATGTCGGCGCCGTACCTGTCCCAGTTGCGTTCGGGTAACCGCACCAACCCGTCTGCGGCGACGATGACGGCGCTGGCCAACTTCTTCCGGATCAAGCCGGAGTTCTTCACCGACGACACCTACTACGAGAAGCTCGACAAAGAGCTGACCTGGCTTGCCAACATGCGCGACGAGGGCGTCCGCCGAATCGCCTCGCGGACCGTCGGGCTGTCCCCGGAGGCCCAGCAGGACGTTGTGGAGAAGGTCGACGAGTTGCGTCGCCGGGAACAGCTCGACGCCTGACGCCCTCAGCGGCCGGCGGCCGGGTCCAGCGACCGGTACTGACGAGCGATCTCCAATATCCAGTCGCGGTCTGAGCAACCCGGCGGCTGACTGAGCCAGCGGCGCCCCGGGAAGGCTGCCGACCCGCGCATACCCGCCCCAGCTGGACTCCCGGCCCTGATCCACCTGGCCACGGTACTCGCCTGCTCGGCAACGCTGACACCGACCGGCGGATCGGGCGCGGGCCCGTGTTCTTGCGCCTGAAGGCTTTCCAGGTAGAGAGCGTCGGAGATCAGCGACAGGCGCTCCGCCACCCGGAATACCAGCGGTCCGCGCGGGCGCACCCCGATCCCGATGCCGGGGTGCCGGCGGTCCATCTCCCGGCGCAGCGGTTCGACCAACCTGAGTTCGCGGCGGGCGCCTATCCAGTCCTCGACGGCGGGCAGCAAGGAGCCCGCCGCGACGACGGCCATCGCGCACAACAGCAGAGTGACCGCGGTGCTGACCCCGGCCTGCTGGGGAGCGCCCACCGCACGGGACAGGAAAAACCCGCTGGCCGCAACGATCAGGACGATGCCGGCGGTGAACACCAGCAGGGCACGACCCCGACGGCTGGCGCTGGATAGCCGCATGCCCACCCAGATCACCACCGTCAGGGCCAGCAGCACGTACAGCAGCGGAATCAGCCACTCCAACGCCTCGCCGGGCAGCCCGAGGTTGTGGGCGAGGTACTCCTTGGGTGACATCTCCGCCTCGCGTCCATCGCCCAGGAACAGCGCCAGGGTGACCGCCGCGATCACCGCCGCCACGCAGTACTGAACTGTGGCCACCCGCCTGGTGACCTCCTGGCGCGCCGCCGAAGCCACCGAGGTGATCATGACGCAGCTGCCTGCCGCGGAGGCCACCAGCGCCGTCTGACTCAACCCGACGGAGATGTTCGGCCAACCCAGCCCGGTATTGACCAGCAGGGCCAGCGGCGGCCAGTTCAGGGCGGCCACCGCGGCCAGACTGCCCAGCGCGACGATCATCGCAGTGCTGACCACCGACTGCTGATTGACCAGGGCCCACCCGATCCGCAGCCCGGCCGCCATCCCCAGCAGACCGGCGATGATCCAGACGATCAACCAAACGCCTCACCGAGTCGAACCTGGAAGATCGAGGATCGGTCGCTGGGCAGTCGGCCGAGGCGGTGCAGCAGCAGCGCAGCGAAGTCCTCGGCCTGCTGTTCGACGTCCTCGCCGCCCGGTCCCATACAGCCGGTACGTTGGTGGAGCATGTAGCTGATCAGATCGTCACTGGCGAATTCGGCTGTCTCACGGGCAAGTTCGGTCACCGTCACACCTTCGTGCCCGAGGACGAGGTGGCCCAGTTCATGTGCCAGAGTTCGGTCGACGGTGGGCAGTCCCTCCTGAATCAGAAACTCGTCGTGGTCGGTGAACTGGCGCCACTGACCGGAGACCCCGGGGGGCAGCTCGGCGGCGGTGACCTCGATGGGCCGTGACCGGCTCTGCCCCACAGCGGCGACCAGACGCGCCAGGGACACCTCGCCGCGACGCGGCGCGAGCGCCAGGACGTCGTTGACGGCTTGAGTCACCCGCCGGTCAACGGACATCGCCGGCACCTTCCGGTCATGGCAGGAACCGTCCCGCACCGGCAGCCTGGAGGACATAACCGGCCTTCGCCTGGCGGTACCCGATCAGTGCGCCGAGGGCCGTCATGCCGGCGATCGCCGCAAGCCCCGGCAGTGCCATCGCCGCCAGCGCACGGAGGTCGGCGTCACGCAACTCATCCGGATAACCCAGCCGAACCGAGACCGCCTCGCCGCCGGTCGCCCGGCGCGGGGGTGGCGGCCCTGGTGCGGACCGCGGCACCGCCGCAGACTCCGCCAGCGGCACGGCCGACG
>VERS01000097.1 GCA_018882545.1 Mycobacterium sp. | reverse complement strand
GGACTGTGCACAGGTGCACCGGGTGACTTGGTTGTCGGTGGGCTGCCGACAACCATGGGCCCGTGCGAATCCACGACCTGTTCGCCGCCAATGGCGGTTTGGTGACGACCGCTCAACTCCTGTCTGTAATCACCAAGAAGGCCCTGGCGTCCCACCTTGAAGCCGGCGCCATCGTGCGGGTCTGGCACGGCGTCTACGCCCTCGAACCACCGGACACCCTCGGCCGGCTGACGGCGCTGGAGGTGGTAACGGGCCGGCCCATCGTTGCCTGCCTGGGTACCGCGGCGGAGTTCCACGGTTTCGACATCGAGGGCGACAGCCGGTTGCACGTGCTGGATCCCGGTGTGCGAATCCGGCCGAACCGGGACCTGATGGTTCATCAGCGACTCGGCGCTCCGCTGCGCCGGGTCTCAGGCCGGCTGATGACCGCGCCGGCGTGGACGGCCGTGGAGATCGCCCGGACGGTGAACCGGCGGCGGGTGCTGGCCACGCTCGACGCCGCGCTGCGATCCGGTGGGTGCTCGACGGCGGAGTTGGCTCGCGCCGTTGCAGAGCAGAAGGGCCGCCGGGGCATCGTGGCCGTCCGCGACCTGCTGCCCTTGGCTGACGGTCTGGCCGAATCCCCGATGGAAAGTGAGGCACGGTTGGTGTTCCACGACGGTGGTCTGCCCGCTCCGGTGCTGCAGTACGAGATCATCGACCGCTGCGGGGATCTGTGGCGGGTCGACTTCGCCTGGCCGGAGGCCATGGTGGCCGCCGAGTACGACAGCATGGAATGGCACGCCAGCCCGGAGCGCTGGAAGCGCGACCGGGTCAAGGCCGCGCGGCTGGGGGACTTGGGTTGGACCTTGGTGCCCTTTGTCGTCGACGACGTGCGCCGACACCCTGCGGATCTGGTCTGGCGGGTGGCCGGCCGCCTCGACGCGGGTCGCCTCGCCGGCTGAGCAGACGTAAACGTCCCCAGAAACCCGGCGTGTCGGGGACGTTTACGTCTGCTCGCGGTAGAAAGGGGAGGTGCTGATCGGATCGCATGTGCGCAGTGACAACCCGCTGGCCGGTGCGCTGGAGGACGAGGCCGACGCAGTGCAGTTCTTCCTCGGCGATCCGCAGGGCTGGAAGAAGCCGCCGCCCCGGCCTGACGCCGACCTGCTGCGCCGCTCGCCCATCCCGGTCTACGTGCATGCGCCGTACCTGATAAACGTCGCCTCGGCCAACAACAAGATCCGCATCCCGAGCCGCAAGATATTGCAAGACACCTGCGACGGAGCCGCGGCGATCAACGCGACGGCGGTGATCGTGCACGGCGGCCACGCCGATGACAAGGACATCGAGGCCGGGTTCGAGCGGTGGGAGAAGGCACTGAAGGCGCTCAACACCGACGTGCCGGTCTATCTGGAGAACACCGCCGGCGGCAACCACGCGATGGCCCGGCACTTTGACACCATCGCGCGACTGTGGGACCGCATCGGGGATATGGGCATCGGCTTCTGCCTGGACACCTGCCACGCCTGGGCGGCCGGCGAGGAATTGATCGACGCCGTGGAGCGGATCATCGCGATCACCGGACGGATCGATCTGTTGCACTGCAACGACTCCCGCGACGCGGCCGGATCCGGCGCGGATCGGCACGCCAACTTCGGCACCGGGCAGATCGATCCGCAGCTTCTCGTGGCCGTGGTCACCGCCGCCGGCGCGCCGGTGATCATCGAGACGGCCGACGAGGGCCGCCGCAACGACATCGCCTTCCTGCGCGAGAACCTCTGAAAGACCATGCGACACGCCCCCCGGCGCACTGACCCGCAGCGAAGCCGCCGGTACCGTTTCGGGGAGCTTCCACAGAAGGCGGGACGAACATGACGTCTGTGGCCAGGACAGTGGCGCGATGTCTCCGGGCGGGCATGGTGTTTGTCCTGCTGCTGGTCGGACTACAGGTGGGGTCGGCCACCCGGGGCACTGCTTCGGCCGCCCCGCCCACCCCGACGCCGAACCCGGAAAAGGTCACCGTCGGGTTCTACGTCCAGAACATCCAGCGGGTGGATCTGGCCACCAACAGCTTCTCCGCCGATTTCTACATCTGGCTGCGCTGGAACAACCCCGATCTCGACGCGCCAGCCGGTCTCGAGATCATGAACGTGTTCGAGAGCTGGGCACTGACCGAAACCGATCTCTACGAGGAACCACGCAAACAACCCGACGGTTCACTGGTCTGGCTGACCCGCTATCAGGGCCAGTTCAATACCCCGCTGTCGGTGTCGGACTATCCCTTCCAGAAGCAGACCCTTCGGTTGGTGATCGAGGACGCCATCGAGGACTCCGAACAGGTCGTCTACGTGCCTGACACCGACCCGATCACCATCAATCCGGAGATCACCCTCGCGGGCTACAACTTCGGCAAACCCCGAATCGTCGCCGATACCCACACCTACCCGACGTCCTTCGGTGACATCGAATCCTCCGAGGCGAGCCGCACCTACACCAGGGTCACCGTGGAGATACCGGTGACGGCGCCGGCGGCGTCGGGGATCTCCAAAACCATCCTGCCGTTGCTGATTGTGCTCCTGGCCGCCGCGCTCGGCGTGATCATCCCGGCCTCCTACGTCGACTCCAAGGTCAACGTGCCTATCACCGCGTTGATCGCGCTTGTCGCTATGCAATTCGGCGTCTCCTCGGCCCTTCCCGAGGTGGGTTACCTGCCGATGATCGACCTGATCTACGTCCTCGCCCACGCCGCGATCACCGGGATGCTCGCCAGCGCCGTCATCGGCGCGTGGGAACTGCGGCGCAAAGGCGAAGACGAAGCCATGGCCCTTGAACGCCGATTCACGTTGTGGATCTGCATCGGATTCGTTGCGGCCTTCACCGCGGTACTTCTGTTCTACCTGCTGCCGGCCGGGACGCATTAGCCGCGCAGCCGCTATTACGCATCTTGTGCGGCTGTGAGCGAAATGTAACATTGACGCCATGCCGGATACCCACGTCGTCGCCAATCAGGTACCTCCGCTCGTCGACCACAACCCCGCATCTTCACCGGTTCTCACCGAGGCCGTCATCCGTGAGGGCGGTCAGTGGGGCCTTGAGGAGGTCACCGAACTGGGAGCCATCGCCGGCAGCGCCACCGCGCAGCGCTGGGGTGATCTCGCCAATCGCAATAAGCCGATCCTGCACACCCACGACCGGTACGGCCACCGTGTCGACGAGATCGAGTACGACCCCGCGTATCACGAACTCATGCGGGTGGCCATCGCCCACGGACTGCACGCGGCGCCGTGGGCCGACGGCCGACCCGGCGCGCACGTCGTGCGCGCCGCCAAGATGAGCGTCTGGAACCCTGAACCCGGCCACGTCTGCCCCATCTCGATGACCTACGCTGTCGTCCCCGCACTCCGACACAACCCCGACCTCGCCGCGATCTACGAGCCACTGCTCACCAGCCCGGTCTACGACCCTGAACCGAAGGTGCCCACCACCAAAGCCGGCATCACCGCAGGCATGTCGATGACCGAGAAGCAGGGCGGCTCCGATGTGCGGGCCGGCACGACCCGGGCGGTACCCAACGGGGACGGCAGCTACGCCCTGACCGGGCACAAGTGGTTCACTTCGGCGGCGATGGGCGATGTCTTCCTGGTGCTGGCGCAGGCACCGGGCGGGCTCAGCTGTTTCATGCTGCCCCGGGTTCTGCCCGACGGCACCCGCAACCGAATGTTCATTCAGCGACTGAAGGACAAACTCGGTAACCACGCCAACGCATCCAGCGAGATCGAGTACGACGGTGCGCTGGCCTGGCTGGTCGGTGAGGAGGGCCGCGGGGTGCCCACCATTATCGAGATGGTCAACCTCACCCGACTGGACTGCACGCTGGGCAGTGCGACCAGCATGCGCCAGGGTCTGACTATGGCCATCCACCACACCCAGCACCGAAAAGCTTTTGGCGCGTATCTGATTGACCAGCCGTTGATGCGCAATGTCATTGCCGACCTCGCCGTCGAGGCCGAGGCAGCCACCATTATCGCTATGCGGATGGCCGGGGCCACCGACGGGGCGGTCCGCGGTGACGAGCGCGAAACCCTGCTGCGTCGAATCGGACTGGCGGCCGCCAAGTACTGGGTCTGCAAGCGGGCGACCCCACATGCCGCTGAGGCGATGGAATGCCTGGGCGGCAACGGGTATGCCGAGGAATCAGGTATGCCGCGGCTCTACCGGGAGGCCCCGCTGATGGGTATCTGGGAGGGTTCGGGCAACGTCAGTGCGCTGGATACGTTGCGCGCCATGGCAACCCGGCCGGAGTGTATTGAGGTGCTCTTCGATGAACTGTCCGGTACCGCCGGTGTCGACGCCCGTCTGGACGCCCACGTGGACGGATTGCGTTCGAGCCTGACCGACGCGACGACCGTCGAGTACCGGGCCCGGAAGGTCGCCGAGGACATCAGCCTGGGATTGCAGGGGTCGCTGCTGGTGCGCCACGGCCACCCCGCGGTCACCGAGACGTTCCTGGCCACCCGGCTGGCCCGGGACTGGGGCGGTGCGTTCGGCACCCTGCCGACCGGGCTGGACCTGGGGCCCATCATCGAGCGCGCTGTGGTGAAGGGGTGACGTCGGCCGGCGATCGGGCGGTGGCATCTTCCGCCGGGCCGACGGTGACGTCTTCCGCCGAGCAGACACAAAGGACCCGCAACGCGCCGTGTCGCGGGGAACTTTGTGTCTGCTCACGGGAGTGGACATGAACCTCACCACGATGACCTACGAGGTCACCGGCCGGGTTGCCAGAATCACGTTGGACCGGCCGGAGAAGGGCAACGCCATCATCGCCGCCACACCGGTGGAGCTGGCGGCCTGCGTGGAGCGTGCTGATCTGGACCCGGCGGTGCACGTGATCCTGGTTTCCGGCCGTGGGGCGGGGTTCTGCGCCGGCTTCGACCTGTCCGCCTACGCCGAGGTCTCCGGCGAGGCGGGGTTCGAGGTCCGGCCAGCGACGGTGCTCGATGCCGCGGTGCAAGCCGGAAACCATCTGCCCGACCGGCCGTGGGACCCGATGGTCGACTACCAGATGATGAGCCGATTCGTGCGCGGCTTCGCCAGCCTGATGCACGCCGACAAGCCGACCGTGGTCAAGATCCACGGCTACTGCATCGCCGGCGGGACCGATATCGCCTTGCACGCCGACCAGGTGATCGCCGCCGCGGATGCCAAGATCGGCTACCCGCCGACGCGGGTCTGGGGGGTTCCCGCAGCTGGGTTGTGGGCCCACCGGCTCGGCGATCAGCGCGCCAAACGGCTTCTGCTGACGGGGGATTGCATCACGGGCGCGCAGGCTGCCGACTGGGGGCTGGCGATCGAGGCGCCGGCCCCGGAGGAACTCGACGAGCGCACCGAGTGGTTGGTGCAACGCATCGCCGCCCTCCCGGTCAACCAGCTCATCATGGCTAAGCTGGCACTGAACAGCGCGCTCTATCAGCAGGGCGTAGCGGCGAGCCGAATGATCTCCACGGTGTTCGACGGGATCGCCCGGCACACTCCGGAAGGCCATGCCTTTGCGGCCGACGCCCGCGAACACGGATTCCGGGAGGCCGTCCGGCATCGCGATGAGCCGTTCGGCGACTACGGCAGAACAACCTCCGGGCTCTGAAATGGCGCGGATGACGGCCCGGTCGGTAGTGCTATCGGTACTGCTCGGAGCCCACCCAGCGTGGGCCACCGCAGCCGAGTTGCTCAGGTTGACAGAGGGTTTCGGCATCAGAGAGGCCACCTTGCGGGTCGCGCTGACCCGGATGGTCAGTTCCGGGGATCTGGTGCGCTCCGATGACGGCTACCGGCTCTCTCGCCGCCTGCTGGCCCGTCAGCGCCGCCAGGACGCCGCACTGCAACCGGTCACCCGGGACTGGGACGGCAGCTGGCTCACCGTGGTGATCACCGCGGTGGGTGCAGACGCCCGAGCCCGTGCATCAATGCGAACTGCACTGCTGCACAGCCGATTCGGCGAGTTGCGCGAAGGTGTCTGGATGAGGCCCGACAATCTCGACGAGCCCTTACCGGGGGAACTCAGGCAGCGGGCACGCATCTTGCACTCCCGCGACGATGCGCCCGCAACTCTGGCCGCCGCACTCTGGGATCTGCCCGGCTGGTCCAGAGCCGGCAGTCGACTGCTTCGCGAGATGGATCGGGCCGGCGACATTCCCGACCGTTTCGCGGTCGCCGCCGCCATGGTCCGGCTCCTGCTGACCGACCCGGTGCTGCCGGCTGAACTGCTGCCCGTTGACTGGCCCGCGGACCGGCTGCGAGCCGCCTACGCCGATTTCGCCGCATTCCTGGCGACTCGACGATCCGAAGATCTTCAGGAGGTCCGATGAGCGTGAATGTCGTCCGCAGTGGTCCGGTGACGACCGTCATCCTCGACCGCCCGCACGCCCGCAACGCCGTCGACGGCCCCACGGCCCTGGCCCTCTACGATGCCTTCGAGGAATTCGACCGCGACGAGTCCGCGTCGGTGGCCGTGTTATGGGGTGAACACGGAACCTTCTGCGCCGGAGCCGATCTCAAGGCCATCGGCACGGCCGACTCCAACCCTACCCACCGGCCGCGGGCTGGGTCCGATGTCGCCGGGCGACCGGCTCCGGCTCCGATGGGCCCCAGCCGGATGACGCTGTCCAAACCGGTGATCGCCGCAGTCAGCGGCTACGCCGTCGCGGGCGGCCTGGAGCTTGCCCTGTGGTGCGACCTGCGCGTGGTTGAGGAGGATGCGGTGTTCGGGGTGTTCTGCCGGCGTTGGGGTGTGCCGCTGATCGACGGCGGCACTGTGCGGCTGCCGCGGCTGGTCGGGCACAGCCGCGCGATGGACATGATCCTCACCGGTCGGCCGGTCGGGGCGCAGGAGGCTCTGGCGATGGGTCTGGCCAACCGGGTCGTGCCCTCTGGACAGGCCCGGGCGGTTGCCGAGGAACTGGCTCACGAGTTGGCCCGCACACCGCAGGGGTGTCTGCGCGCCGACCGGCTCTCAGCGCTGCACCAGTGGGGCCGCACGGAGGCCGAGGCGATGGACTTCGAGTTCGGCAGTCTGACGCGGGTGGCGGCCGAGACCCTGGCAGGGGCCAAACGGTTCGCCGACGGAGCCGGCCGGCACGGCGCCCCCGCCTGACCTCGGGCCTCGGGGCTCTCCCGCGAGCAGACACAAAGGTCCCGCAGTGAGCGGCGTGTCGGGGTCGTTTGCGTCTGTTCGCGGGGTGGGGAAGGGGCTGGGCGCGGCGGGGTCTACTCG